>NZ_JBYCCV010000134.1:0-8120 GCF_057473825.1 Aliterella sp. E5.1 | reverse complement strand
CCCTTTCTCTGCTATGGGTTTCCACAATCTTCTGGCGCAAATCATTTGAGTAAGCTTTCATCCATTTAGCCATTAATAGTTGTAGCAATGCTTCTCACTTTATCTCATTCAATCGAGAACCGCTGTAAGCCCTTCGATGCCACGGTTAGAGTTCCAGCTTATATTGCTGGCTGTACGGTGCTGGGGACGGGTGAAGTAGTTACAGTCTTATCGCCAAACTACTTAGGTGAATTGATCGATCGACAGCCGTTGCCGAAGCTGCCAAGCGTTATCCTTAGACCACCAGTTCAAGAAAAAGCAACAATTTTAATTGTTGATGACTCGGTGGCTGTACGGAGATTATTAGAGCGAGTTTTGAGTAAGTCGGGCTACCAAGTAGTGCAATGTCGAGATGGCAAAGAAGCTGTAGAGACATTAAACCAGCCAGGCGACTTTTACGATCTAGTAATTTCTGATATTGAAATGCCCCGCATGGACGGCTTTACCTTACTTAGAGAGATTCGTACTTCCAAAAATTGGCAAAACTTGCCTGTAGCGATGCTGACTTCTAGAGAAAATGACCAGCACCGTCAAAAAGCTAAGGCTTTGGGGGCAAATGCTTATTTTACTAAGCCTTTTGCGCCGGATAAATTGTTAAGTGCGATTTGTCGCTACTAAATCCATAGATTCCGTTGGGGAAGGCGGCACGCAGCCGCCTTAAATACTGCGATAAGTAGATCGCCAAGCCTTTGACTTTCAAATAATTAGTTAGAGTCCAAACAATCTAAAAACACTAAAAACATTGAGTAAAGGATTGCCGACAGCGCCGATAGTGTCTCCCACTCTACCTAAGAAAGAACGGTTGATTACGACAATATCGTTATTGCGAAGGATAGGATTGACTTGTTCGCTAATACCTTGGGCTAAGTTAACTTTGACCTGGCGTTTGGTTACTGAACCGTTGGGATTTAGACGAATCAAATCGACGGTAGTTCTCCTCGCTCTAGAATCATTAAATCCTCCGGCAGCCAATATAGCTTGGTTGAGCGGTGTATTAGCTGGTAGTTCTAGAGTTGTACCGCCAGCACCGCCTGTAGCCCGCTTGACTTCTCCAATGACGCTGACTCGAATCGTCGCTGGGGAAAAACTTGCCGTTGCTACTACCGTACTTTCGGCAGGATTTTGTTCGGTAACGGTAGGAACAACGATTGTATCTCCATCTTGGACTAAGGTGTCTTGATAAGAATCACCAGCTAATAGTTGCCAAAAATTGAGATTGAGAGTTTGGTCTGTCCCAGACTTGGTTGGGCGGCGTAACTGAATACCGCGCACATCAGCTAAGGAGTTGATGCCACCAGCCAACTGAATTGCCCGCGATACTGTGGGCAGACCGCCCCCGGCACTGCCACTGCCTTGCTCAGTTGCGATCCCCGTCGTCGAGCCGCCAATTACTGTATAGGAGCCAGGACGGTTCACTTCGCCGACTACAGTCACTGTCCGGGGTCTATTCGTCGCTCCAGCAAAACTGGCGGTGGAAAACTGGCGGATTTCTGATAAATTCACCTCCGACGCTACAGGCACATAAATTGTATCGCCATCGCGCAGGGTAATATCTTGAGGTAAAACACCGCTTTGGATTAGTTGGGTCAAATCGAGATTGGTGGTTGTTTCCGGTCCCAGCCCTTGTCGTCGGCGTAACTGCACTTGACGAATATTGGCGGCTAAAGTTACCCCCTCAGCTAAAGTCAGCGCTCCTACTATAGTGGGATACTGTACCCCAGGATTGTCGCCAGCGCCGCCTTGCAAACCTACAGTGTAAGAGCCGGGACGATTTACTTCTCCAGCAACTACAACGTTAATTGGACGCGGCGAGACTAAACTAACGGTTACTAAAGGTCGTCGGAGGTAACGAGAATACCTGGCTGCGATCGCTTCTGCGGCTTGTTCTTGGGTTAATCCTAAAACTGTTATGCCACCTACTAAAGGCAAATACAGCGATCCTCCCGGCGGAATTTGATAGTCACCACTGTATTCGGGTACTTCAAACACGTTGATGCGGATGCGATCGCCTCCTCCCAACGTATAATCTAGCGGTGGCTGCACGGGTGTTTGAGCGGCAGGGATTGGCGCAGTAGGGGCTGGGGGCTGCTTTTGAATTAACTGGGCAATGCTTGGAAACGGATAAGCAATAGAAACCGTAGCCAATAAAGTTGTCAAACCCGCAACTGTTCGTTTCCTAACTACCGACGACACTTTAGATACCATAATGACGATGTAGTAAATTCTCTAAGTTTGTAGTCTTCATCATTTTAGGTTTTGTTTCCTTTATTTGCTTATTGACGTATCTAAGTAATTTTTGTTGCCTCAAATTATGTCTTGTTTTGGCTGCTAGGATAACACCGTCAACCGCAGGGGCGTACATAATAGAACCAAAAGGGGAATAAAACATTGTGATTAAGTTTAAACATAAATTGTTGTCTAGCGGTAGACGTAAGCTTGGCAAGCTGGCTCAAGAAAAATTTTGGTACTTGGCGGCGATTACTTTTGGGTTGCAAGTAGTCGCAACCCCAGCAATGGCAGCAGAAAAAGTTACGCTCAAGTTGGGCGCTTTTGAAAGTGCGATCGCGATTTCTGAGTTAGAACAATTTGCCAAAACGGGGAAATTACCCCCAGCTTTAGAACTTTACGCGGCTTTTCTAACGCCCCAAGTCCGCAAAGTTTTAAACAGCCGCCTGCAAGTAGATCCAAAGCTTGCAGATACATATATTAGTGAGTTATCTAGTTCGCCTTATGGAAAGCAGTTACTCAAATATTTGGGCGTAGCAATTCCTGACTTAACTTTGCCGCAACTCCAAGCCGCCGTTAGTTTAGCAGCGCAGCAAGCTAATGGGGTAAGCGTAGTTAGTTTAATTAAAGCTTATCCCCAAGAAAATATTGTGATCGATGCAAGTCGGGCGATCGCTTTAGCGGTAGAATTTAATCCCTCCTACTTGCAAAGTCAGGCGGTGGGTTCATTATTAGCAGATGAATTAGCTGTGACGAGCGGTACGGCTTTTAAGCCCCAATTTGACCCTGCTAGCTTGGGAAAAGCTACCGTAAAACAGCAAACAATAGCTTTTCAAGATCGAAAACGCGATCGCACTATTCCCGTAGATATCTACTATCCTCAGCAAAATTTAGTATCAACCTTACGCCCAACTCCCTTGGTAGTAATTTCTCCAGGGTTGGGAGCCAATCGCCAATTTTTTAGTTATCTAGCGCTGCATTTGGCTAGTCACGGGCTAACAGTAGCGGCATTAGAACATCCCGATCGCACTGCAAAAAATATATCTAATCTAAGTAGCCCTAATAAGTTGCTACCAGCTACGGCGTTTATTAATCGACCCAAAGATATTAGCTTTGTATTAGATGAACTAGGCAAGCTCAACCAGCAACCAGGGCTATTACAAGGCAAACTAACCACTGAGACTGTGAGTGTAATCGGTCATTCTTTAGGCGGCTATACAGCGTTGGCATTGGCTGGAGGAGAATTAAACTTACAACAGTTGCGTCAGGCGTGTAAAGATGTCAATCCTCTGGCTCAAGCACCCGCCGATTGGTTGCAATGCGGCGCGGCGAATTTAATTGATAGTAAGGTGCAATTGCAAGATAAACGAGTAAAAAGTGCGATCGCGCTTAATCCAGTGGTGGGACAGTTATTTGGAGAAAATGGTTTAAAGAAAGTTAGCATTCCTGTTTTAGTTTTAGCGAGTACCGAAGATGCGATAACTCCTATACTCAACCATCAACTGCGACCTTTTGCTCAACTTGGCGCTCAAAAGTATTTAGTTACAGCGATTGGCGGTACGCATTTAAGTGTCGGCAATCCTAGTAGTCAAGCAATTACGAATACTGGCACAATCAAAGAACTTCGAGGAGTAGAAGCGCAACCATTGCGGCAGCTAATTTCGGGGGTAAGTTTGGCATTCATCGAGCAATTGACACCACAAGCAAAAATTTATCAGCCTTTTCTTACACCTGCTTACGCTCAATCTCTATCTACCCCTAATTTACCTTTGCGTTTGAGTACCGAGCTACCAAAATCAGTTATCAATCAACCATAATGCAGTACCGACGATTTGGGCGTACAGAGTTGCAAATGCCGCTATTTTCTTGCGGCGGGATGCGCTATCAATATAAATGGCAAGATGTCCCCGCCGAGGACATTCCTGAAGATAATCAGCGAAATTTAGCAGCAACAATTAACCGGGCGATAGAAGTTGGCATAAATCATATCGAAACTGCTCGTGGGTATGGCACGTCTGAGTTACAGTTAGGTAAAATTTTACCTAACTTAGGGCGCGATCGCCTGATTATTCAAACTAAAGTTTCCCCTAAAGCTGACTCTCAAGAGTTTTTAGACAATTTTAAAAAATCTTTAGTCAATCTCAAGCTAGATTATGTCGATTTGCTAGGTATCCACGGTATCAATAGCAGCGAAAGTTTCAACCAAAGTATGCGCCCTGGTGGTTGCTTAGAAGTTGCTCAAAAGTTGCAATCTCAAGGTAAGGTAAGATTTATTGGATTTTCGACTCATGGCTCTACAGAAATTATTTTACAGGCGATCGCGACCAACCAATTTGACTATGTAAATTTGCATTGGTACTACATCAATCAAATCAATTGGGAGGCAATTGTGGCGGCTAAAGCTCATGACATGGGGGTATTTATCATTAGCCCATCCGATAAAGGCGGAATGTTGTACAAACCGCCTCAAAAGCTAGTAGATTTGTGCCAGCCTCTTAGTCCAATGGTATTTAATGACTTGTTTTGTCTGAGTCATTGCCAGGTAGATACTTTGAGCATTGGTGCAGCAAAGCCGCAAGACTTTGACGAACACCTAAAAACCTTAGAATTATTAGATCGGGCGGAGGAAATTTTGCCGCCCATTTTACACAAATTAGAACAACAGGCGATCGCTTGTTTGGGTGAAAGCTGGATAAAAACTTGGCATATCGGCTTGCCAAAGTTTGATGAAACTCCAGGAGGGTTAAATATCCCCGTTATTTTGGCACTGAGAGATTTGGCACTTGCTTACGACATGGTTGAATACGCAAAAATGCGCTACAACTTGCTAGGTTCTGGCGGCGACTGGTTTCCTGGTGCGAAGGCAGATAATTTAGCGCAGCTTGACTTGAGACAATGTTTAGAGGCTAGCCCTCATGCCGCCAAAATCCCGTCTTTCCTTGCCGAAGCACATCAATTACTAGGCGATCGGGAAATAAAACGCCTATCTCAGCAATGAACAAGGCAAAATCGCAAAAAGCGATAATTTTTAATTTAGTTAACTCCCCAGGCAAGATTCGAACTTGCGACCAATCGGTTAACAGCCGATCGCTCTACCACTGAGCTACTGAGGACTGCGAATATTTATATTAACTGCAAGCGGTAATATTTTGCAAGGGGTTTGCACAGATTTTTTAAAAATTTTTTGGTGTTCAATTTTACGATAAAAATAAGTTATAGGTTAACTATAATCCCATACGTAGTTCTGCTAGTTTTTGCCGAGCCTTAGCATCAATGGAATTGGCTAAAAACCGACTAGCGGACTGTTTGCGTTGTTTGTGCTTGCTGAGGGAAGTTTTGAGAGTTGATTCTACTTCATAGTTTAATTGCTGGGCTGACATCCATTCTGCGCCGTAGCCAACGACTACTAGCTGCTGGACGCGATCGCTTGTTGCCACAATCAGCCGACAAAGGTGAGATTGCTTTAAGTAGGGACGCAAGGCCGCGCAGGACTTTTCTATGTAAGTATCGGCAGTCTGACCAAAATCAGTATAGTGTACCGATAAGTTTTCATTAACAGATTCTTGACTGCTGCCAGTATTTTGATACTGGGCATCAAATACAACCTGAGTTGCGTAGCCTTGTAAGGCACTATAGTTTATTAGCGCGCAAACCAATTCCTCGCGCGCAGCTTCAAGTCCAGTGCGATCGCGCGTTCTTTTTAGATAAGACCAAGCGCCAATCATGTTATAACCGTCTATTAATAAAACAGCTTCGGGTAAAGAAGGAGGCATGATACATTCTCACCAATTATTGAAGTTAAATATATTTATTCACTAATTCTAATCGAATCGAAGTATCTGTTCTAACATTCCGACAGACAAAGCTATCTACTTGGCATTGGTCAAAAACTTATAGTTTTGAGTAGGCAATGCCTGTGCTACAACTTTATTTGGATTCCTGCTTCCTTAAAATACGAGGACAGTGCAAAAATACTAATAAATAAATGTGCAAAATTTATGGTGGAACGTCCCATTAAGAAGTCAGAGCGTCAAATCGCTCCTCCCAGTGATGCTGGGGACACGCAAGAAACACAGGAAACTCAACCCAACGTCGTTGAAGATGGTCTTGAGGCTACAACCGCATCACCAGAAAAGCGCAAAGTGATTCCTTCTATCCCTGGCAAAGAAAAGTCTCAGGGTAAAGGAAAAGGCTCTAGAAAAGAAGAAGAATCCGCAATACCGCCAACAAATCTGGCTTTGATGCGAGGTCCTAAGCCCACAAAGCCCAAGCCTCCAGTAGTTGCCCCTCCTTCTGAGGAAGTAGAGTCAAGTTCCGAACCCGATCTTGAAGCTGCTCCCCAAGAGTAAACAAAGAACTAAAAAACCCCTAGACCGATCTAGGGGTTTTAATTTCATCGAGATAGATATTTGTCTACTCTAAAGGTATTTGTTGGAGCAAACGTTGCTTTAAGCGTTGCGCGTCACCCCGATCTACTAAGTAGCCTTGATCCAACAAAAATGCGCCATCGCAATAATTTAACTCCTCCAACCGATGAGTCACCCATAGGGCAGTTAAACCACGACTTTTGACTAAGTTTCGGACTTGGGCGACTAATTCCAATTGGCTATCTGGATCTAATAAAGCCGTCGGTTCGTCTAATAACAGCACTTCGCAGTTGCGGGCGATCGCACCAGCGATCGCCACTCGTTGCTTTTGCCCGCCACTGAGCGCATAAATCGGTCTTCTTTGCAACTCCAACATATTTACGGCAGCTAAGGCTGCCTCCACTCGCTGGCGGACTTGAAAGATTGGTAGTTGTTCTTCTACCAGTCCAAAAGCTACGTCTGCGCCAACGGTCGGCATGACTAATTGATGGTCGGGGTTTTGAAATACAAAGCCGACTGGATGCAAGATTTGCACCAGTCCTGACTTAGGAGTGAGTAATCCTGCTAACAACTTTAGGAGGGTAGATTTGCCACTGCCATTAGTGCCTAGTAGCATCCAAAATTCACCTCTAGGAACTTCAAGGTCGCAAGCGGTTAAAACTTGCTCCCCTTGATGCCAGCTAAAATCTAAATTGCTAACTTGAACGGCAATTTCCGCCATCTTTACCCTAATTGTTATGTAGATTCCGACAAAGCAAAAAATCCTGGAGGTCTACCGCCACCAACTGCAGAGCCATCTTTTTGGGCTATTTGGACGCTGAGAATTTCACTAGAGCGGACCGCAGCTTTTTTCTCTGTTTGGCGATCGCACGTCAATTCGATCACTTCTGGCTGACCAGAACGCATCGCCTCCACAATTTGGGTATAAACCGCCTCTGCCTCTTCGCTGGTTTTTCTTTGGACTGATACGGGAAAGGCGGTACTTTTCAAGGTCAAATCGATAAAAATCATGGTTTTGGCAATAAGCACTATGTATAGTCCATTCTAACGCTCCCATGATGGAGGATCTAAGGGCGATCGCTCTTAGGCATCCAAACATTATTCTTCAAAAAAATTTATATTAATTTACCAAGCTTAATTTTTTGTGGCGAACGCCGCCGATTCCTTTTGATGGGATAAAGATTAAATTTTTCTAATTACCTTGCCACATATTGGCAGTTAGTTGTACAACTAGATTAGGAACAGGTAAAGAATCGTAAAGTAAACTTGTCAATCGATAGATTGTTTGTAAGAAGTACAACTTACATCATTCCATCGGACGATTCTCCTGTCGTACTTATAATATTTGGAGTTTTACTGTAATGACAATTGCAGTTGGCAGCGCACCGAGTCGCGGCATATTCGACACCGTAGACGACTGGCTAAAGCGCGACAGATTTGTATTCGTAGGCTGGAGCGGAATATTACTATTCCCCTGCGCCTACCTGG
>NZ_JBYCCV010000133.1:0-8138 GCF_057473825.1 Aliterella sp. E5.1 | reverse complement strand
TTACTTCAATTGGATTTGGCAGCATAGTCGGTTCAAGTCCACTGCCGCACAACGAGCAGGATTAACCTCTCGACCATGGACTTGGAATGATATCGTGACCTATCCCACAATAATCTGACGCACTACCGCCTAGTAAAAGCTTAACCCCTACCCTTTATAAGTAGTTGATAATATTTACTATTTAGCTTAACGTAATTTTTACAATTGATATTTAGTTGCTACAAAGCTGAATTTTACTGGCGCAGCCATCAATTATTTCCCTGAAACTGGCGATATCAATTGCCCAGTAAACACCGGCAATGGTAGCCATCTAGGACGGGGTAAGTCTACAACTTATCCCACAAATTCGTGTGGAGTTGTGTATAAGGAGATACTATTGAGACAACAGCAACTACTTAAATGTTTTGGGATGGCAGTAGCTGGATCGGTGTTAGTAGCTCAACGTGCATTTTCGCAAGTCTTACAAGTTACTAATGTGCAGCTTAATCCAACCCAAAACGGGATTGAGGCGATTTTAAAAACACCAGCAGGCGAACAGTTACAATTATTACCGCGAATTGATGGCAATACTTATATTGCTGACATCCCAAATACACAACTGCGCCTACAAGGTAGCAATACATTTCGCCAAGATAACCCCACAGAGGGAATTACTGTAGTAACAGTGACAAATGCTGCTAAGGGCATTCGAGTAACAGTGACAGGTGACAAAGTCGTGCCAAAAGTTGAGTTATTTGATAGTGACGACGGTTTGATTTTTAGCTTCACTCCCGCCGTATCTTCCACACAGGCACAACAACCACAGCAAAAGCCACCAGACACTCCTCAGCCAGGAAACCAGACGCGGCAGGAGACGACGCGACCAAGTGACCAAACGCCAGCAACGCCTGAAGCCGTTTCGTCAGGAAGTGAAGCACAGCAAGGTGAAACGTTGGCTGATGAGACTGCTTGAAATTGTAGTCACGGGTGAGCAAGAAACTGGATATAGCGTCCCAAACGCCACTAGCGCGACGAGGACAGACACCCCACTACGTGATATTCCCCAATCAATTCAAGTTGTCTCTTGACAGGTACTAGAGGAACAGCAAGTGACGCGGATTGGAGAAGCTGCGCGCAATGTATCAGGCGTAACGCCAAAACCAGGCTACGCAGGCGCTACTGATAACTACACTATCCGGGGATTTGAAGCATCTAACAACCTGAGAAATGGTTTTAGAGATGATGGTTTTTACTCATTCACCGATCCTGCCAACATCGAAAGGGTGGAAGTTCTCAAAGGTCCGGCTTCTGTCCTTTATGGTCAAATTGAACCCGGTGGTGTCGTAAACTATATCACCAAACAACCACTGAGCGAACCTTATTATGTAGGTGAATTTATAGTTGGAAGTTACGACTTTTATCGCCCTTCAATAGATATTTCTGGATCACTCAACTCTGATGAAACCTTACTGTATCGATTGAATGTTGCCTATGAAAATTCTGGTAGTTTTCGAGATTTTGTTGATAAAGAACTTTTTATTATCGCCCCCGTATTAACTTACAAAATTAGTGATGCGACTACCTTGTCCCTGGAATATGAATACATTAATCTCAACCAGACTTTTGACCGGGGTTTGCCACTGCTAAGAGAAAGTTTTGAGCTTCCCATTAGCCGTTATTTAGGAGAACCAAGCGATAGTTACGACTTTACTGCCCATAGATTCAGTTCTATATTGCAACACCGCTTCGATAATAATTGGCAATTGCGAAATGCCTTTTCTATTCAAACTACTGATTCTCTACGGTCAAATGTGCAACCTTCGCCTTTTCAGTTAGAAAATGATGGTCGTACTTTGCGGCGGCGATTTACAAGAGCTCCCGAAGACAGTCAAATTTATTCTTTGCAAACAGAGTTGATAGGCAACTTCAATACTGGATCTATAAAACATCAACTGCTTCTGGGTTTCGAGTTGAGCAAAATCATTAGTGAATACGAACTCAGCAACGCCGCTTTCCTTCCGATTGATATTTTCGCTCCTGTTTATGGCTCTCCACTTCCTACAAATTTTGATGAAGGTTTTGGTTTGTTGGGGTTTCACCCACTATTTTATTTATTACAGGCTTTGTAATGTGGCGGTATCGTCGTCAAGCAAAACCAAGCAGCACTAACGAAGTTTGAATAGCAAAATAGGTGTGACAGAAGGCTTAGGGCAAAGGAACAAAGGAAAAACTGCATTTATCAGCAATGTTAAACTTATATGAAGAATATGATTTGTAGATAAACGGTCTTTAGCGAGTTGCAAAAGACTGTAAATACTACGATCGCTATTATTTACACTCCAATTGATGCCTCAAAAAATTCTATCAAGGAAATAATCAATAGCGTTAATCACCTCTAAAGGCGATCGCCAAAGCATCAAAAACTAACAACTTCAAGAGCATTCAGGATACCCGCCTCCATGACTATTCCCGCCCTAAGCTGGGCAGAACTAGAAGCCCTCACAGATTTTCAAGTCGATACTGTCAATGGTTTAACCAATTCCCAAGCTCGGTTGCGTCTGTTTGGTCGTAGCGAGTCAGAGGTACGAGTAACACTATATCGAGACAATCACGCCTGGTGTCCCTACTGTCAGAAAATCTGGCTGTGGCTAGAGGAGAAACAAATTCCCTACCGCGTGGAAAAAGTAACGATGTTCTGTTATGGGGAAAAAGAAAGCTGGTACAAGCGCAAAGTGCCTTCAGGAATGCTACCCGCTATTGAGCTAGATGGTCGGATCATCACCGAAAGCGATGATATTTTAATGGCACTAGAACAAGTCTACGCACCCTTGGGGCTAGGGATGAAACATCCCACCGTACTACCTCTGCGGCAACTAGAGCGACGGTTATTTAGAGAGTGGTGTGCTTGGCTGTGCTATCCCCCAAGCTCAATTCGGATAGAGCAAGAAAACCGCGCTCGATTCACAAACATGATCGCAAAAGTTGAAGCTGCCCTCGGTGCTACGCCAAGCCCCTATTTTCTCAGTGAGTTCGGAACGGTAGATGTCATTTTTACGCCTTATGTAGAACGCATGAACGCTAGTTTGTACTACTACAAAGGCTACTCGTTACGCGAAGAAAACCCCCGCTTAGCCGACTGGTTTGCAGCAATGGAAAGCAGACCCACTTATCGAGGTACTCAAAGCGACTTCCACACTCACGTCCACGATTTACCGCCTCAAATGGGAGGCTGTTGGGAAAACGGGGAACCTCAGATGGAAATCAATAAAGCAAGAGTCGATGGCGGCTCCTGGGATGGCTTGCCTGATGCCACCTACCCAGAACCAGAAACCTCGCGCACAGAGGCGCTTTACCGCGTTATCAAGCACCGCGCCAATATTATTCGTGTCAATCCTGCTAACGATGCCTTGATGGATGATGCGTTGCGGTGTGCATTGACTAACTTGATGACCCGCGAAGCTTGTCCGCCGCCGCCAGGGTCAGATGTAGCTTTGCGATATCTGCGCGATCGCATTAATGTACCGCGAGATATGTCAATTTATGCAGCCAAACGGCTTCGAGAAGCGCTAGAAACCACTGCTGCACTAGCAGGAGATGGGCAAGGTACGCCCATTCCAATTAAACATCGGCGCGACCAAAACCCGGTGGAATTTGCCAAACTTTGATGTCCTATCTCTTGTAAGAGGGCAGTCACTTGTAAAGTGCGATCACTTTTTAGAGGCATATCGCCTAAACTTAGGATAGTTGAGTGATGTTTTAGGCGATCGCAATCAGTCGCCTTGTAGAAATTGAAACAGAAAAGGAGTCATGATTAATTCACAGGGCGATCGCCTCGACCGAATAGAGGCATTATTAGAAAGATCGATTGTTACCAGTAACGAGCGTATGATACGCATCGAGCAGAAGTTAGAAGATTCTATCCAAGTTAGTAATGAGCGCCTAACACGCATCGAGCAGAAGTTAGAAGATTCTATCCAAGCTAGTAATGAACGTTCTAATCAATTTAGGCAGGAATTACAAGCTAGTAACGAGCGCCTAACACGCATTGAGCAATCTGTAGAATCGAACAATCGTTTTTTAGAGTCTTTCAGTCAAGATTTGAGAATTTATACAGAGTCAATGAATAACTTGGCTAATCGCCTTGACGGTGTAATTGCTGCAAGTAACTACAATAGAGACGAGACAAACTCACGCCTAGCTCGAATAGACGCAAAATTAGGCGTAATCGCAAATCATTTAGGCGTGCAATAACGGTGTATACTGCGATCGCCTACGAACAATATTAATGCGATCGCATTGATAAACTAATCCGCTTCAAGTTCTCCTTAATTTCCATCACCCGCACCTTTACAACTTGTCCGACTTTGACGAATTTATTGGGATCGTCTACAAACTTATCTGCCATTTGCGATATATGCACTAAGCCATCTTGATGCACGCCAATATCTACAAATGCACCAAAATTAGCCACATTTGTAACTACTCCTTCTAATTCCATTCCCACAGTCAAATCTCTAATTTCTTTTACCCCAGGAGCGAAAGTTGCATACTTAAATTCTGCTCTTGGATCTCTACCAGGTTTTTCTAATTCGCTGATAATATCCTTTAGTGTGGGTTCGCCTACGGTAGCTGTGACGTATTTTTGCAAATTTATCGATTTAAGCTGCTTGGCTGCTTGGGAAATCTGCGCTAATGGTACGTTCAAGTCAGTAGCGATCGCTTTGACAACAGCATAACTTTCTGGATGCACGGCGGTATTGTCTAAGGGGTTTTTTCCGCCGCTAATGCGCAGAAATCCGGCGGATTGTTCAAAGGTTTTTGCGCCTAGTTTGGGTACAGATAATAGTTGAGTGCGATCGCTAAATGCGCCGTGTTTGTCCCTGTAAGTAATAATATTTTTAGCGATTGTTGAATTAATCCCCGAAACAAAGGCTAAAAGTTCTCCTGAAGCGGTGTTAAGATTTACGCCGACATAGTTGACACAACTTTCGACAGTTTCATCGAGCTTTTGTTTGAGTAACTTTTGATCGACATCGTGCTGGTATTGTCCCACACCGATAGATTTGGGATCGATTTTGACAAGTTCGGCTAAAGGGTCTTGCAAACGCCTACCAATACTAATCGCACCGCGCACAGTAATATCCAAATCGGGAAACTCGGCGATCGCAACTTTGCTTGCAGAGTAAATTGATGCCCCCGATTCGTTTACCATGACCTTAACGGGCTTGACATCCAAAGGTTCTAAAACTTCAGCAATAAATTCATCGGTTTCCCTCCCCGCCGTACCATTACCAATTGCTATTAGTTGAATGCTATATTTTTTAATTAGTTTTTCAATTGCTTGAATAGCTTGCTTGCGTTGCGATGCAGAAGAATGGGGAAAAATTGCTTGATATTCCAAAAACTTCCCTGTACTATCAACAACTGCTACTTTACAACCCGTTCTGAAGCCAGGATCGATGGCTATAGTTGGTTTCATCCCGGCGGGACTCGATAACAATAATTCTCTCAAATTACTTTCAAAAGTTTTAATAGATTCAATGTCTGCGTAAGTTTTTCGTTCGGCAATTACTTCGCTAGTTAAAGATGGCTTCATTAAGCGATTGAAAGCATCTTTGAGCATAAATTGATAAAAATCTCGAATTTCCTTCGTTTTGGTTTTAATCTCCTGGTTTTCTAAATAATTAAGCACCACAGATTCATCAAAGTCAAGGTCTAGACTGAGAATTTTCTCCGCTTCACCTCGCAAAAGAGCTAACATATTGTGCGAAGCGATATTTTTAACGCTAACTTGGTAGTCGCGGTACATTTCGTACTTGGTACTACCTTCAGGGTAATCTTTTTTAACCTGCGACTTGAATACGCCCAATTTGAAAAAATAATCTCGCACGTAAGCGCGTAAATAAGCCTTTTCTGCAACTTCTTCCGCCAAAATATCCGCCGCACCTTTTAGCGCTTCAACGGTAGTATTTACAGCTTTATCTACAGAAATATATTTTGCTGCTTCATCTGCTAAAGAATTAGCAACAGACTTTGGATTATTTACTGATTTAATAAATTCTGCCAAAGGTTGTAAGCCTTTATCTTTGGCAATTGTGGCTTTAGTTCGCCTTTTGGGTTTGTAGGGTAAATAAAGATCCTCAAGCTCGGTTTTTTGCAGACAAGAGTCAATTTTTAGCTTCAGTTCATCTGTAAGTTTACCAAGCTCGGCGATCGCATTGACAATCGTTGTCTTGCGTTCTTCAAGTTCGCTGAGGTAAGTAAATCTATCCGACAGTTCCCGCAACTGAATTTCATTCATTTCCCCGGTGCGCTCTTTACGGTAACGGGCAATAAACGGAATTGAAGCAGACTCCGCAAACAATTCCAACGCGCTCTTAACTTGAGAAGGTTTGAGGGAGAGTTCTTTAGCTAAAAATTGAGCAATATCTATCATCGGTGACTCTAAAATAATTGAGTGTATAAGTTAACTGATAATGCCATAGCTTAACCAACAGAGGCGATTCATCCCCATCCTACTACTTTAGATATATTGACTTTCAAGGATTCCAGTGATAGTTTTGAATAAATTTGAGTAAATTAGCCAAATCTATGCTTTTCATCACTTGAGAAGCTAGAACGGAGGAACCACAGTTTGGGGCGTATCTGCATTTTTCAGTAGATGGACATCTCTCAGTCCTAGCCCGTCAGCTAACTTCGTCGGCATTGGGGGAAGATTGGAGATTCAACACATTATTTTATTAATGATTTGAACTCATCAGTATTCCTAGTTGGTATTACTCGTTTCTGTTGTACCTGCTCTCTATTTCTGAGGAGTATCAAATGCTATTGCAACTTAATCTTGCAGCCTTAGCGGTTGCTGGACTTGCTTGGAAACGTACTAAACCAGCAATTATTAAAGAGGCGGTTTTACTGCCTTTGGCTGGGTTTTTGGGTGTAATTTTCCTCTGGTGGTTTGTAGCTACTTTTTTTACAAACTTAATGCCTACTCCCGCCCAAGCATTCGTAGATAATTTAGACTACATAATACATCCATTTTATCGTCGCGGGCCTGGAGACTTGGGCTTAGGTTGGCTATTACTCGCAAGTTTGCGGCGAGTAATAATTGGCTTTTCTTTAGGTGCATTGGTGGCTATTCCTGTAGGTTTTCTAATTGGAATGTCCAAGCAAGCATTGCTGGCACTCAATCCGATTATTCAAATTTTCAAACCTGTATCTCCCTTAGCTTGGTTGCCGATTTCTCTAGCAATTTTCAATTTAGCCGATCCTTCTGCTATTTTTGTAATTTTTATTACATCCTTGTGGCCCACAATTATTAATACGGCGTTGGGTGTTTCCAGTGTCAACAAAGACTACCTAGATGTGGCGCGAGTATTGGAAATGCCGCGTTGGAGACAAATTACTAAAATAATTTTGCCTGCAAGTTTGCCTTATATTTTCACTGGTTTGCGAATTAGTTTAGGGATTGCTTGGCTAGTAATTGTTGCCGTTGAAATGCTAACTGGTGGTGTGGGAATTGGCTTTTTTGTCTGGGATGAATGGAGTCGTCTAAACTTAAGTTCGGTCTTTTTAGCTGTATTGGTAATTGGTATAACCGGATTAGTGCTTGACTACGCTGTAGGTAAAATAGAAACCTTCGTTACTCATCGCCCTACAATTTCTGGCTAGTCAAAATCTTCACTGGCAATAGAACTATTAACTAAATATGCACGACAATAACCAAAACAGTTGGAGTCGCCGGAGTGTCATCAAGGGCATAGGTGCGACGGCGGCGAGTATGGCAGTTTCTGCTTGTGGTATCAACAACGCTAACCGCACTCCTCAAGGACTATCAGAGGCAGCATTAGCCATAAAACCTGTTGTAGATTCCCGTACTCTAGAAAAGCCAAATATTACCGTCGGATACGTACCCGTAAACGACTGCGCCCCCTTCGCCGTTGCCTGGGAAAAAGGCTTGTTTCGCAAGTATGGCTTGAATGTAACCCTCAGTCGTGAAGCTATAGCAATCCTGAATGGTTCATGAAAATGCACTATACATGAATATCTTTGGGAAATTAAAAATTTGTCGGTGAGTTACTAGCTCAAACAAGCGCTTGACAGCAAAGAAAGATTTACACAGATGATAGAACTCTCGGATAAACCTCTTTGCTTGCAACCAC
>NZ_JBYCCV010000132.1:0-8524 GCF_057473825.1 Aliterella sp. E5.1 | reverse complement strand
ACGTCTGTTGGCAAACAGGACAGAGATAGCGTTGATGTCCGTTGGGCATCTTGCCGTGTTTATGGGCTTTAGAATGATCACACAAAGGGCATTGCATGGACGAGTTGCAGATGAGAGATCCCCTCTACTCTACCAATCCCACGTTTATTTGACGCACTACCGACAAACGCTTCTTATATAGAAGAATGGGTAATCGATAAAGAAGACGATGACTTGCTACCACCGCCCCAAAATGAGTTTGAGCAAGGATTTAATCACGGGCGATTAGACGCGATAGACAAATCAATCCCGCTTTATACAAAAGCCGAATGCGAGTACACCAGAGGATATGTAGAAGGTCATAGACAACACACAAAACCCTACATACCAACTCCGCCTCCTAAACCTCGTGCTTGGTCAGTCACCTATAACCAAACGTGGCAATGGTATGTAGTGTGGGTAGGCGATCGCGCTATTGGTCGAGCATTTGACCATGAAGAAGCCGAACGAATAGGGCAAAAGTACATTGCTGGTGAAAAGAGTTGGCAGGAGCATCGAGAGCGAGTTTTGGCGGCATACGCTGGTTGATTGGCTGAAGCGGACAATTACAAGAGGAAATTGGAGCATTTTTCCCCTGCTCCAATTTCGCTATTTTTGAGTTGTGTTTGCATTGACACTCACGGCGACTCTAGGTCGGTTGTCTCCTCAAGCAGCCCGACTTCTTCATTGTGCAGTATCTGCTCCATTGCCTCTCCCATCAAAAAATCCTGCCATTCCTTAGCAGTTTTTGACGGGTCGAGTGCAGCCAATTTCTGAGTAGCAAGCTGTAGGGCGAAGATGGTAGCGGTAAATAGTGCCATTTCTTCAGGTTGCAGGCTTATTTGCTGCTTGCCAAATCCGCGACCTGCACTGGTTCGTTTAGAGCGCTTACTCACGATGGAAACGTTAATAGAGAACGATCCCAGCATATCGCTTCTACCACAATCTATGTCACTTTCTAGATGACCGGATTAACTAAAATCCAAACAGTAGAAGCTTTTGGAAGTCAATATTAGAGACTCAGGAGACTCAAAGATGGAAAACACTACATCTCTAGCATTGTTAATGTGCGCGATCGCCTTTTTAATTACTGTAGCTCAACTTGCATTATTTCGAGCATTGTTCAAAACCTTCACCGCAACTCAACAGAACAAACTAAGAATAGCCCGACGCGGCAGTTAGGACTGAAATTTAGAACAACTAAAGAACATAGGAGAGATCGATGAATTTTCAGAGCATAACCCTTAAAACACCCCATAAACAGAGAATTATCATAGAAATCGATATCCTCGGTGAGGAGGTCAATTTAGATAAGTACCAGAAGATAGCCGACCGTTTAACAGACCTTCTTTGTCAAGAGGCATGGTTAGCTAACCCACCGGAAAAACTAACGTTTAATACCAAAATTTCGCTACAGTTGCTCCCGCGAAAGACGCACGACCAGGTGGAGCTACCGCATACTACTGGGAACGAGCGGGTGACTAATGTGATCACGCGAGGAAAATAAATAATATGTACGAGCATCACATCAACGAAATGGCATCAAGTCTAGTAGAAGCAAGACTAGCCACTGACTGCCAAGCAGTAGAACAGGTACTAGCCAAATACTAGGCAGACAAAGTAGCAGTCGTTTGGACAACCGACGACGTGCATAGTATTCAAAAAGACTTCGACGAGGATACCTGCTTGTCTTCTCTCTCAGAAGATCGGGCAATTGATATATTGCATGAAGCCTTTAATAGCCACGATGCCGAACAGGGTATCACTTGGGAAAGCCTACGTTACTGGAGCGGGGAGCTTTTAGAAAAACCACGTACTTAGCAGTAATTAAAGACAGCGATTGCGAGGAGATTGGCAAAATTCAGGCTCAAGCACGAATAAATATCAACGATTAAGAGCATTGCAGCATCAGCTACTGGGAAAAAGATTCCTCCTTCCCAGTAGCTCTGCTATTGGTGCTTTGTAAATGTCATGGTGAATACCTCAGCAGAAATTAGATAGCGAACGCCCACGAGCAACAGCGAACAAAGTAAAAACAGTCACTACTCAAATTAACAAGAAATAAAGCAATGAATAATGAACTTGAACGCGACCAGTTTACAAGCGATGAATTTATTGACAAGAATGCTGCGTTGCCAACAGTAATTGTTTTGAACGACCAACTGCACTGCGGCTATTTTATCCCAGTCAGTACGATGGCAAAATGTGGATGGATTGACTTCGACGAATCGCAGCTAATTAGCCATACCTTTCGTTCTGGAGAAGTAGAGCAAGGGGTATTAATTACCAATCCTCGTATGCTAGTTTGCCCCAAAACAGAGCTTTACCAGTATGATATTGAAGCCTCCGAGCAACAGCGAAAAAGAGCAATTGTCGGACTGTATGACGCAGCATTGAAAGATGACAAAAACATTAGAACTGAGCGATTGTATCTGATATTTTTCCTAGATGAAAACAATAACCCGTTACATTCGTTGCCGCTCAAGTATGCAGCAAGAGGAGTCAATGGGGCAACCTTTGAAGTAGAAAGACGCACATTCAAAGCCCAATTAGAAACTTGTCATGCCTTAACAAATCAAGTACCAGCTAAACCAAAGAACGATTTATTTCATGCTTTAGGCGTGTTTTGCTTCACAACTAGCGCAGAATTAGTAGGAGAAAAACAAAATAAATCGTGGTGCTGTCGAGTAGTAGGTCATGAAGTACCCACAACAGAGAACTGGAAAGATTACTTTGTCGGGTACACGCAAATCAAGGACTATGCTTGGTCAGCATTAGAGCCAGGGCAGAAGATAGATGTGCTGTCCATGCCAGCGCTAGAAGCAGAAGCCCGTGCAGTAGCGGCACTGTCACCTATAGATGAGTTAGATAGTGCGGAACCAAGTTACGGGCATGGGGCGAAGTCTAATGCTAGATTGTTTGCCCAACCGATGGTAACTGCAAACTATCAAGATGCGGACGTTGGGTTTTAATGAAGCGTTGATAGGCGAAAAACTGCTGCTTGGAAAAAGGAAACTAATTCCTTTTTCCAAGCAGTAATTATTGATGGATAAATAAAACAGATAGGAGATTAGAAATCTTATTTAGTCCATCTGTTTTGTAGCAACAGAGTGAGACTTAGCAATGCTAGAACCAGTATTTACCAAACAGAAAAGCCTTGACCAATTACAGTACCTTTTGAAGCATTATCAGCAGGTATATCCTCAAGCCAAACAGCAAGGCAAAATTGTGTTGCGGCACTACATCAAAAAATTGAATCACCAAATTCAACATCTGCAATTTCGTTCCAAGCACCGATAGATTTAAAGGAAGCGATTGCACTCTGGAACACCCGCGCCAGTTCCCCTAGCAGTCAATTGGAAACTCAAACACCTGAGCAAAACAATGAATAAAATCATCGCAGCAACTCTGTCATTGTCCTTGCTAACGTTTGCGCCACCAAAATTAGCTCAAGTAACGATAGATTTTCAATTCTTACCAACAAAACAGCAGCTAATCCAAGTAGTGGAAAGTGCTACCAAAGACAAAAACTACTCTACCGCATTACTAGTTGCCAACAATGCTATTAAGCTTTTCCCCGACTACGCAACGGCTTACTTTTACAGAGCGATCACATTAGGTAATTTAGGCAACCCGAAAGATGCAAGATTAGACTTTGAGCAAGCCAAAAAGCTTTATCTCACCCAGTTAAAAAGTGTTAAGATTAGCCCTCAAGAAAAAAGCGAGGCACAGGTCAAGTTGGAAATGATTGAGCAGCTTTTGTTATTACTTAAGTCTTAGCTATGGGTAAATGCACAGCTTTAGAACCAGCCCCGACTAGGTTCTATGCTCCATCCGGGCTGTTTACTGATGAGGATTTGCAGAAATTAAACGCCGAGTGCTTGGGTGAAGTCATCGTGTCCCCCGGTGGCAGCTTCCGATATCGGGTGGTTTCAGGTCCGCTCTGTCGGCTCTATTGGGAGCGGGGCAAGCCTCAGCCTAATGTGAACGAATCTTCGTATGTGCGAAACTCTAGCGGTAGAGGCTGGACGCGATCGCATTCTAATTTTCTTTCGTACCAAGTAGTAGGTGGCAACTTCGTCACGGTACGGTGGCAAGCGCCAGGACAGCAAAGCAAAGTTTCTAGTAACATTAATAGTAAAATTGCTGCCAATTCACCTAAGTCAATAAGGAAAAAATCATGCCTGAACGTGCCGATCGCCCAATACGGAGGAGTGCATTAATAGTTCTGTTTTTTGTTGTTTTGTTTTTTCTAATGAGAGTGGGTGCGATTAGAGTTGTCGGGAAATAAGACCAGAAATCCTTGAAAAACTTATGTAGTAAGCGTTTTAGGCGCTATGTGTAGAAAACGCTGTAACCTATGTGTAGCAAGAATTGCAGGCATTTTCTCATTATTTCCCGACAAGTCTATTATCTATCCATTAGCATTTACATTCGTTAAAAATCATATTAATCAGGGCAGCGAAATACAGGAAGTCATTGCCAAACTATTAACTTGTACACTGCAAGCTCTTGAACTGGGTAGTCTAGGCTGTGCTTATTGGTGTCTTGTGCGTTTCGAGAAAGATGTCCCAAATGCTTTTTTCCCAGCACTTTTTGGGAGTATTCCGATGATACTCATATCAATTGTTTTAATGGAACTAATTGGAGGCTTTTGAGAACAAACAAAGAATATGCTGAATTTGCAAAGACCATTAAGCTTTTTGTTTTATAGTTTAACTGATTAGTATTTAACGGCTTACCTTGCTTTAGCCCAAGGAAAGAAAATTATGGAACTCGGCGATAAACCATAAAAATTGCTGAAATTACTAATAGCTATTACGTTGTTCTTAGCTATTGTTGGTGTAAAACAAATGATCCAAAGAAATAGTGTTTCTACTATGTTTCCTGCCTCAATTGCCTCTATTGGTGGGGCAAGTGAAATCATGCTAGGTGGTCTAATAATTGGTCAATTAACTCCGATTTTAGGTATTTTTCTGACTGTTTTTAGTGGAATATTTATGGCAGTATTAATTGTAGTGATAGTAAATTCTTCATTTGTCGCATAGGATTAAGCCCTTTTAATAGCTCTTCTTAAATAACACCCACACCCGCCAGTCGCTACTAGCGGGTTTTCTTTTACCTACAGGACATTAATAATGTTTAATTTACAGGTAGCCAGAAAGTTTTTGTTTTATAGTTTAGTTGGTATATGTTTTACTGCTTACCCTGCTTTAGCTCAAGGAAAGAAAATTGTGGAAACCGATCAAACGATGGAAATCCTCAACAATATTTTAATAGGACTTTTAATACTATCGACAGTTTTTGCTTTTACCTTATTGTTGCTAACAACTTTTCTAATTACAGTTCGATCTAATTTATCTACAGTTCCTCCAAGTTTAGTACTACCTTTGGGTTTAATAGCCTTTTCGCTAATAGATAGTTTCTGTATAGGTGAATTTATGCCAATTTTTGCTTATTTGATAGCTGCTAATGGTGCAGTAACAACGTGGGTATTAGTTTTAGCATTTGCCAACACTTAAAACAGATTATTTCTCCCATTCCACTAACTCAAATAAAACTCTACCCATACCCGCTAGTAGTGACTAGCGGGTTTTGTTTTACCTACAGGATTTAACTTAATGCTGAATCTAACCAGCCACTCGCTTAACCCCAAGGATGAGCCAACTTTGCAGCAGCTAGAAACCCACCTGCAACAACTGAGCTTTGACAAAAAAGCAGCAATAGCGATTGCTGCCCTCTATGAAGCAACAGAACCATCCGCTATCTACTTTGATTACGTTTGCGATCGCTCCAGCAAATTTAACCAATCAATTGCCTTGCTCCAAGAACTATCAACGGTCGGCAAACTAGCAGTGACTAGAGCTATAGCAGAGGAATTAGCGGTATTACAGCAATTGCAGGGGGTAGTGTAATGAATCCTCGAAACTGCCCGTTTTGTAACTCTAGAATCTCGGTAGTAGACAGTGCAAAAATCTATGGTCGCAGCTACGGATTTATCTACTTATGCAGTGCATACCCCAATTGCGACGCTAGGGTCGGCTGTCATCCTGGCACTATTAAACCGTTGGGAACGTTAGCCGACAGGGAGTTGCGGAGATGGCGCAGTCTTGCTCATCGCCAGTTCGATCCACTTTGGAAGCTAGGGGTTTTTAAGACCCGCAATGCCGCTTACAAGTGGCTCTCCAAAGCAATGAAATTACCTTTGAGAAACACTCATATTGCCATGTTCGACATCCGGCAGTGCCAAAGAGCGATCGCAATTGTTGAGGGTTTTAGCAAACAGAAGCAACACATCAAAACAAATTATTGCTAAAGAGGATAATCTTATGAAGTCCAAAGTGATCGCTATTAAGCCCCGTGATGGATTTGATTTACTTGCTGTGTGGGAAAAAGATGGCAGAAAGTGGCACCTGTTAGAACTAGCTCGTCCTCAAAGGGCAATTGCTCTAGCCCAGGAAAACTCTAAGACGCGGCTGGTGTTTCCTACAGAGATCAATCCAAACTTCTTAGGTAAGGAGCGTTGCCGGAAAAATGCTTCGAGGGAGTAATCAAGTTCTACTAATTATTGACGGATAGTTGATGACGGCTAAAAAATAATTAAGCATTGTAGTAGTTTTAGAATATTGGCTGCTGAATAGACGGGCTGTAGAGTCAAGCTATTAAGAACATCAAGTCCCTTAATAAATTGATACTTTCAATTCAAATTTTAGCTCAAAAGTAAGAAGCCAATCTCTACACGCCAGACTGTATCAAAGTGATTTTAGTTAGGTCTGCACAAAAATTACTAACTTTCTTATTTAAAGCAATTTCTCTAAGTTTTATAACCATTACTTCGGTGATTTCTTTAGACAATTGTATTCTACAAACAAATATTAGCTGCTTTAATTCAAGCGAGTTCGACCGATAATCATCTGCCATTTAATACTAACAATGAAATTTATTGTGGTGCAGCTAAGAACCCCTCACTAAGACCAGCATCGCGTAATCGTGATGCACCAATTGTTTCTGCTTGATACTGTCAAACCTGCTAGGTGGGCTTGCAAACCTGCCGTCCTAGCACTATCTATGTTTTCTAAACAAGTAAATGCTCAAGTGGCATAAAACCTGCCATACTTTTGCTCAATCGTCGTCATCATCTTCTTGTTCGGTATTTTCAGGCGCTTCTTCAGCCTCTCCTCCCCCAAAATCGCAGGCTGACAGAGGCATCATTAAACCCAATAGCAACAGAAAACTAATAATTGGCGATCTCATCAAAATATTTTCTCCTTTTTTGTCGTTGTCCGGGCGTGGCAAAGACGTAGTACGGCTAAATCTTTACAGTAAGATTACTAATTATTCTACATCGTCGTCATGAGTGAAGCGGAGGTTGAGCAACTCTAAGGCATGATTGCACAGCTTGTAGTATTGCGGATCTTCCATAATTGCGGCGCGAACGCACGGACGGGCAAAAGGAATGTCTAATACTTCGCCAATATTAGCTGCTGGTCCATTGGTCATCATCAGCAAGCGCTCGGCAAGCAACAGTGCTTCATCAATACCCTAAGTAATCATTAAGACAGTACATTGGTTTTCTTTTGTCACTTTCGGGAGAGTACAATCTAGAACCTGCTGTAGTTAAGGATTTTGGCAAAACGGCTACAAGAAAAGTTCGATGTTAGAAAATAAAGGGTGAAAGCTATACATTACAAACTTCTTCAAGTTTTAATTTGTTTTTTCTTTACTCAGAGTGACAAAAGAGGGGTAAGTCTGATAGCTACCGTCGTCAGGCTGCTACCGAGCGCTTGAACAATTCTCTATCATCCTAATCGCTCTATTTTTTTGTTTCTATTCGCAAGCGATCTGTACTTGTCGTTTCGATCTGAACTTCCTTTTCGCGTCAACTACCCGACAATAATCTGTCACGACACGCAAAACACTTGACATTTAATACGCCTCACGCTTATGCACTATTTATTGCATTCATACTACAAAAATGATACAGATATTTAAGGGAGAAACAAAATGACCGAAATCAACTTCCCGATAAGCTGTGCTGAAGTCTATTGGTACATTGCCGATTTTGACTCGGTTAATAGCACTGACATAGCTCAAAAGACTGGATTAGCAAAAAGTACAGTGCAACGTCATCTACGCGCACTGGAGAAAAGTAATGCAATAGAAGGGCAAGGTCGTCCTAAGCAATACCGCGTCAGTGACGATATTCCTAGTAAAACACTAGAGTGGTTGAGAAAATTTGAGGAGTTAGCGCGGATGACTCGTGGTCTTAGAGGCAAGAGGCTACTGCCTCTAGGACAGGTTTGGATTGAGGGATTAATGCTCGAAGTAAATGAGCCTTTACAGTTAATTTCTGCTACTACAGTATTAAAAGAGATCGCCCAAGTGTCTTTAGGAGTTGTCGATAATGCTCCACTAGGCGAGGATTACAAAGGATTTTTATTATTGCCAGCTTTGAGTGAACATGGCTGGCGATGTGATTTCAGTATGCCTGATGGGAGCTTTCGTC
>NZ_JBYCCV010000131.1:0-8619 GCF_057473825.1 Aliterella sp. E5.1 | reverse complement strand
CACATTCCCCTCCTGGTCTACTGCCCGCCATAGGTAAGAGCGCTTGCCATTGATGGCTAAAAACACCTCGTCGAGATGCCACTTGTCTCCTGGCTGTGGGCGACGGCGCTTCAGCTTGTTGGCATAGCCCTGGCCGAACTTCGTGCACCAACTCCGCACCGTCTCATAGCTGAGCTGCACGCCCCGCTCGAGCATCATCTCCTCAACATCTCTGTAAGACAGGGAGAAGCGGAAGTAGAGCCAGACGCAATGACTTATAATCTCAGCTGGGAAACGGTGGCGTTTGTACAGGTTGGCAGCGCTCATGGTTGGGCAGCCTAACACGTTGCTGCTTTGCGGCAGTTAACCTGACAATGCCTTGCGGCGAACGCGCTACCGAGGCCTTGCTAAAACCCACTTGCAGCATGTGGCAAAGGCTTCAGCTATAAATCTAGTTCGGCTAGCGGCTTGGTTTGAGGGCGTGCCACAGGCAAAAACACCTACATCTCGTTTCGCAGCGCTCAGGGCCTAGAGAATTCGCCAACAATATCAGGTCATAAATGAGACAGTAAGCCCCTAAAGATTTGATAGGAATGGGCTTAAGAGACTATAGTGGAGGCGATGCCAAACACTGTAAACGGGACAGTGCCACCGTCTCGTCTAAAGAACGGTGACGTGAGGCCCAGGGAGTACCTCAGCGAGGGCGAGGTGAGCGAACTTATCAAGGTCGCCAAGAAGCGCGGGCGTTACGGGCACCGGGACACCACGATGATTTTACTCGCCTATCGCCACGGGCTCAGGGTGGCCGAGCTGTGCGCCTTGCGATGGGACCAGTTGGACCTGAAACAGGGCTTGCTGCACGTCCGTAGGATTAAAAACGGTATCGACAGCGTCCACCCGCTGAAGGGGCCGGAACTTAGGGCGCTCCGCAAGCTCCAGAAGGAGAGCGAGACCTCGCCTTACCTGTTCGTCACTGAGCGAGGCGGGCCGGTGAGTTCGGTGGGCTTCCGCAAGACGCTCTCGCGGATCGGCGAAGCGTCGAGCATCAGCTTCCCCGTTCATCCCCACATGCTCAGACATGCCTGCGTCCTTGGTTTCCAAGGATCGCCAACGACGGGCACGACACCAGAGCCATCCAGCACTATCTAGGGCATAAGAATATCCAGCACACGGTTCGCTACACCGAGCTGACCCCAGCACGCTTCCAAGGCTTCTGGAAAGACTAGGTACGTTGGGTCATATGGATAAGGATAAGGCGTTTGACGATCTCTATCCCAACATTACCTGGTGGGCGGATGGGGGCGGTTGGATTGAACTAGGACGAGACGACTTTAGCCGCTCAATGATCCGCGTCCTTGATATAGGCGGCCTGCTTTGGGAGGGAAAGGAAAACTACGACACGGTGGCTTCAGCTAAAGCTGCAGCCGAAGCGTTCGTCGCTCAGTGGCGGGAAGAAAACGATTATTAGCCGCTACTCAGAGCTTAGCGTTAGTTTTGTCTCCGATCGGTGTACTACCCCAATGTGGGTTGTGGCAGGGCATTCAAGGCATTTTTAGCCAAGCTTGGTAGGCCTATTCACCTCTGTCGTCTGGTTATGAAAACAGTGGAATAGGGCATCTGCTACCCTAAGATGCCTCCATATGAGTTCTGCTAGAACCTGACTTTTCTACGAGGGCCATTCACGCAGGTGAGCCTGTTCGGTGGCTAGGAGCCAGAAATCATCCGTAATGTTGCGGAAATGTCGCATCTTCTCGCGGTAACTTGTCACAACTTGCTCCAATTCTAGCTTATCGATAAGATTGGTCGTCTCGAGTGGGTCGGCCTCCAAGTCGTAAAATTTTTCACCTGCTTGATGAAGCACATCGGCGGTACGTCGCGCGCCAAGATCGAGGTGTCTCTGCTCGACAGCACGCCACGTGCGTGAGGCAAAGAGGTCGGTTGGTAGCGGTAAGGTGAGTTCAGGGAAAAGATTGAGCACATACTTGTAGCGCCGTCCGCGGATGGCGCGATAAGGATAACACTCCGTCACACCGTGAAAGTTGTGGGAAAAAGTTGTTTCATCCCATCCTTCCGGCTTCTCTTCCTCGAGCACGCTGAGAAAGGAGCGCCCGTGTAAATTTTCGGGGGGTGTAATACCAAAAAGCTCTAAAAGGGTGGGCATAAGGTCGGTCCAGTTTAACAATGCGCAGTTTCTTATACCTGTACTGCGCGCCTCCGGGTCAACGATGATAAGCGGACAGTGATGACCAGAGTCGAATGAAGAGGCTTTTGCTCCTGGAAAGGGCATGCCGTGGTCGCTCATGATAATGATGAAAGTTTCGGCAGCGAGACCGGACTCAAGGAGGCTCTCGAGGGCTCTGCCGATAGTCGCGTCCATGCGAGAAATGGCAGTATAGTAGTTAGCCAAGTCCTCCCGCACTTCCGGCGTGTCAGGCAAGAATCCTGGCACAAGAACGTCCTGAGGCTGGTAGTAGACTTCCGAAACGCTTGATAACGCTTCCGTTTCGTTGCCAAAACCGTTGCCTTGACGATGAGGAGTTGAGAAACCAATGTGCAGGTAGAAGGGTTGTCCAGCACTCGCTTTAAAAAATGATTCAGCTGCCCACTTTATTTCATTTGAGTTGCTGTGGTTCACCGCATGTGGATTGGTGTCACCCTGGTTGAAGTTCCATGGATAGAGGTCTTTTGGCAACGTATGCTGTTTACCAATAATGCCTGTAAACACCCCACTCCTGTGCAGCAGTTCAGGCAGTGTCGGCGTATTTGGAAGTGTCCGAAAAGAGTGGCGATGGTGCGTGTGGCCGTACTGCCCGTGTGTATGACTATGTAGGCCGGTGAGCAAGGTTGCACGGCTCGCGGCGCATGAGGGAGTTGTACAGTAAGCGTGCTCAAATACTACGCCCTTTTTGGCAAGTGCGTCCACAACCGGTGTTTGAATGACTGGGTGTCCGTAACAACCTGCAATTGGGCTCCAGTCATCTGCTATAAGCAGCATCACATTCTTTCGCTGTGGCATAATAGCCTTTCTCTAGTTCCAGAAGACCTCGGGACTTCGTGTCTCCAACAAGCTGGAACACCTATACCTGGCAAGGTACGATCCTATGTTGTTCAGGATGCTGACACTATAACAACTTCTTCTACCGAGGCAAGGAAAGCTGCGCGCGATAGTTTGAGTCGTTGTACCAAGGGTTGCGGCGTGGATAATTGCTAGGATTTCGCCCGTCAACATTAGCCTTGTAGATCCAGATTTCCTCTTCATTCCAAGTCAACACCTCGTCAATCCCGTCGCCATCCAAGTCCCGAGCATCTGAACACAGCGTAGGATGACCGTCGTCAGGAAACATTACGGCTCTGCGACCGTACCCGTCAATCAACCCGCCCTGCACAATATGTGTTGAGAGGAGCAGCAAATCCGCTGGGAGCGCGCCGATACCAAGCGGTACCCAATTAACAGGTTGTAATAAGCACGCATAGGGCATTGGCTCAAAGTCATGTAGGAGCCTCCCCTCCTCATCGAACACTGCTACAATTCCACATGGTCCCCAGAAGGTGTTTACCGCAATTTCGAGCCCATCACGTTCAGGCAGAATATTAGCGACGCACATACTTTGTGCGTGACCAATCGGATAGTGGGTTTGTTCACGTCCAGCTAAGTCCAGAATGTAAAAACCTGCATCACTACCAGCAATAAGCACCTTAAATGAGTTTTGCGATTGCGATATGGTGCCGCTCCTTTTGGAAAAGTCAACAATGGTGACATTATCAGCGTGATCTGTATAGTTAGCAGTCCATTTCACGGTACCATCATGATCTAGAAAGTGATAGCCGATAATAAGCTCATCCTTACCATCACTGTCAATATCGCGCGCAAATGGATAATGCCCCAACTTACCGGAGAACGACCATAACGGCTTTAAGTTTTTGTCATAAGCCCAGGCATTGCGGTATCGGTCCTTAAGCACCATTGCATCCGGTCGACCACTCCCAGTAAGGTCACAGAAGAATATTGCGTCACCGAGGATTCGGTATAGTTGATGACGGTCTTGTTCAAGGGGGTAGGGAAGTGGCATGCTGTGTCTAATATGCCCCGTAGTTCCATCGGCAATAAACAATTCGAAGTCCTGGCAGAAAATAATTTCTGCTCGACCGTCACCGTCAATATCGTGGAGTTGAAAAGGAAGATCGAAGGTGGCGTGCCACCTTTTTGGATTCGGCTCGCCAAGCGTCCACAGGCATATTCCATTCAAATCATAAGCAGCTAGACTTGTAATTGATGAAAAATTACCTGCGCCCAAGCGATCTGTCTGTTGTGCTAGCACAAGTTCTGGCTTCCCATCGCCATTAATGTCTCCAATACGCAAGTTACGGTCCGCACCCCATTTTGGCGTAGGGATTTTTTTCCACAAAACAGGTCGGGGATGCCGCTCACGTAACTTAGCTGTTGCTCTTCGCTGATTGACTAATACCTTGGTTCTTTCAGGGGCCGCTGTAACCTGTACATTACAGAAGCGCGTTGGATAAGTTGCGGCAACAGCGATACATCCTTCCAGAAAAGCGTCTGTTGAACTGTCTGTGCAGGTAAGAACCTCAGTGCCATCAAGGCTTACCCACATCCTTTCGCCATGGCATGTAACCCGAACGCGTGTGTAGCGGCTGGGGTCGAGTGCGTAGGTAGTGTCACCTAAAACAGTATCAATATCGTTATCCCGGCGAATGACTTGAAGCCGATCATCCACAAATGTAACTGCATAGAAACGACGAGCGTGCCGGTAACGAAAGATAACCGCACGCCATCCATCTTTGGTGAGTGGCCGTAAACTGAGTTCGACTGTAGTGTCCAGCCAGAACGGTTCCCCAGCAGCCATCATTGGCTCCCAGCGTGGTGCGATAATCGTTTGCTCAAGTGCGCGTATACCATTTGGTTCGAGAACCACCTGCCAATTTCCTCGGTCACCATAACTATAGTGAATTACAGTTTCTCGCCAGCGGCCTGACTCGCTTAATTTAGGGATAACATGGTACTCCCCGGCGGGTGAGTAATCTCCAGCAACCACTCCGATGGGCAGTGCAGAAAAGTCCTCTGTAAATAAAACCTGAGTTCTTGACTTCATAACGCTCCTTTATGGTCTATTCAGCCAATAAAGTACAGATAACGTGCTAACTCTAGACTTGAGTTAATTTATAAACGTGTGACAAGTCGCATCTTTTACACCCTTCCTAGTACCTTCACTTCACTCACCTTACAAAGTTCCAACCCGGCATGTAACCGTTTGAGTTCTTCGGCTGATGCTTGAAGCGCTTTAAGATAAAGCCTCGTATTGTGACATGGTTGAGCTTGGCCATGGCACCCAACAGCTCAAGCTTTACAAAAGCGTACACAGCAGCAAATATGTGGTTCTTCTGTGTGCGTTTGGTCTCGGCATGCGACTTCATTAACGAGGCATTACCCTTGATCAACTCACGATGAGTTTCCACGCTCCACCGTCTTTGACAGATGCTAGATGCCCTTGGGAACCAAAGATGATAGTAGTATAATCCAGCGTCGGGTCGTTTGTCACCAGATCCAGAACGCACTCATGACCATCCTCATTTGTGAAGACTTGCTTGACAAGCGACAGAGGGAAGTCCAACTGCTCGACATACACTGTGTAGACTCTGCTCGGCTCCAGTGTCAGCGACTCGACTTGCTAGTAATGCTCTTGGCAGAGTCAAAGATCGGAATCAGTAAGCTCTTATTTCATTCTGGCCCAGATCCTTACTTACTTCCTCAGCGTGATGCTCAAGCACCGATGCTCTAGCACCATATAGTCACCCTAAGTACCTTCGCTGTCAAAGTATTTCATGGCGCGGATTTCGTTCGGCCTTGTTACTGCTATGCTCATGCATTATTATCGCCTCTACTGACTTGTTCTTAGCCTCGCTCATCGGCTCTCACTGATATATTCATCCTTGGGAACCACAACTTCTCTCATGTTGCTTTTGCGTCTGAAAGTGAGGTAGATAGCTTGTGGTAGTCCGCCTCCTGCATCCGCAACATCAGCAGCGATTATATCCGTTCCTATATATGGTATTGGCGCAATCGTTTCGTTCATAGAAATCTTCCAATCAGGCTCTGTAAAAGTCTCAGTGTAATGTTAGTTGCTTCCGGAATCAATGAAGTACTGCTCAGGGTTAGTAGGTCCAGGGGTTGCATATCGTCCCGCTTGAGGCATTGAGTCAGGGACGTTACGGAAATTGTCCTTGACAATTCCATAACCGGCTGTGGTTAGACTAATTCCAATTGTGTAGAATTGATCTTTTGTAATTTCAAGTGCTTGTTGCATTAAGGTATACTGAACCGTCGGATCAACAGATTCCTGAACTTGGTCGTAGAGTTCAAGTTGTTCTTGAATTAATTCTGGTGGTTCCTCACCACGGGAATCTCCTTGATACCACATTGCCCAACCAGGGGCAAACTTCGACCAGTCCACCTCAACGGGGAAGAAATTCACTGGACCCAAAAGCAGATCATAGCTTAATCCACCATCGCCTCCCCAAACAACCATATCCTGCTCATTCGCTCGGAGCCTAGAGTAAAGAAGTGAGCGATCTATCGCCCTTACTTCCATATCAATACCAACCTCACGCCAATACGTTTGGATTAGTTGAAGAGCATCAACCCATTCGGGTGCATTACCATCAACCTCGACTACCAAAGAAATTCGTCTGTCGTCGGGTCCTAGTCGAAAACCCTGTGCATCTCGCGTTCTATAACCAGCTAGATCTAGATGTTCATTTGCTAAAGTCACGTCATATTCGGTGTATTGTTTAGCAAATTGCTCATCAAAAAATTCAGATTCGGGGCGAGGGGCGGCTTGGTAGGGCTCTCCTTGACCTACATAAACAAGGTCAATTATTTCCTGACGGTTTATAGCATATGACAGGCCAATGCGAAAGTCTTTGTTTTGAAGTATCTGGCGCTTTATGGGGTCTTTGTGTGTATGATTTGGAAATATGACCATAGTGTTCATGGTCGCCGGTACAGTCTCAAAGAAATGGAAACCTCCTCGACTCATGTTATCACTGAGAATGGATTTATTGGTAAATGTATTGATGTGGCGGTTGATCATATCTATTTCACCATTCATTGCTTTTAGCAAAAATACCTCTTCTTCCTCCACAACATCAAACACAACGCGATCCAAGTACGGGAGCTGGTTCCCCTCTGTATCCACTTTGAAAAAGTAGGGATTACGCTCAGCGACCACTTGGTTGCCTGTTCCATAGGCAGTCGTTAGCTTCCAAGCTTGTAAGGTCGGTAACTCTGTGACTTGCCAGCGAGAAGTGTCTTGTGGGCTGCCAGCTTTTAACCTGAAAAGTTCAACCCAATCACTCGCATTTGCTTCGTTGCTTAAAGCATCAATACCATCTGAATTATATTTGTGGTGGAATTGCTCGAGATAGTGGCGGGGGTAATAGGTTATTTCGGACCCGTCGCTGGTTGCTAATCTTGCCAGGAAAAACCCTTGCGGGGAGGCAAATGTAAACTTCACCGTATGAGAATCAAGCTTTGTAACTACTACAGGTTCGCCGTCAGCAATTAGCCATGCGGGTTTAGCTACAGTAAGCTCCTCGTTCAAAAAAATATCCTCATACCAAAATGTAATGTCATCGGCCGTGAAAGGAAATCCATCTGACCATTTCATTCCCTCACGTAAAATAAACGTGAATTCTGTCGCATCCTCAGAAACCGCAACCGACTCAACAATATTGGGAATTGTTTCAGTCCATTCCGGATTCCACCGCACCAAATTGTTATACCCAATGGTGCGTCTCAACCATGATTCATCTCCTCCACCAAGTAATGCAGAACTCCAAGTACCTCCATAATCACCGATTCGCTCAGTAACCGGAACCACCATAGGGTTTATAGGTAATCTCTCTTCTACAGTTGGTAGTTCACCCGCTTCTACAAGTGCAGTAAGCTGTGGTGCTTCGTGATACTCGATACCTTGTGCTCTCAACTGAGAACTTAAAATTGCAATAGCTCCGATAACTAACAGAAAAAAAGGTAGGTGTAGGTATATACGAGCAGCCAGTTTCTTCTCGTTGCCTTGTTGCGCTGTTGTGGGCATCTCTAACCTCCAGCAGTAATGAAAATCACTAGCATATTTAGTATATTTATAACTTCCGCAAACTTATGGTTTGTTATTGTGAATGCCAAGTCGGCAGTAACATAAAGTTATACTAATTATGTATTCATGCAAAAGTTCCACCTAGTACAACCACAAACACTAATACAAATGCACAAGTTCTCCTACCTCTTCCTACATCAACTACGATTACCTCCTCCAATCACACTTTTAAATAAGCATTAACCGCGATTTGCGGTAACATTACGCTCTTAGGATGTGAGCGGTATCGTTAGCGATAACAATACCAAACCAAAAAAATTACAGCAACATCTAGAGCTTAACATGAAGTGGACCCCTCTGTCAAGATGCTGCTGGCGAATGCAGCAATTCGAAGTGAATGATACCTGAGAAGCACAGCGGTGTCAGGTTGGCGAGCCGCGGATGCGGTAGAAAAGAGGGATGAGCAGCCCTTTGAGCTTCAAGGCCCTGACCGACACAGTAGCCAGCGTCTTCGATGCCCAGTTCG
>NZ_JBYCCV010000130.1:0-8688 GCF_057473825.1 Aliterella sp. E5.1 | reverse complement strand
ACGTCTGTTGGCAAACAGGACAGAGATAGCGTTGATGTCCGTTGGGCATCTTGCCGTGTTTATGGGCTTTAGAATGATCACACAAAGGGCATTGCATGGACGAGTTGCAGATGAGAGATCCCCTCTACTCTACCAATCCCACGTTTATTTGACGCACTACCGAAATTTTTACGGGCTGGGGTTGGGAAGATCAAGACTTATTGATCCGGGTTAAACTTCTAGGTATCAAAATTGTTAGTGATGGCAAAGTAATTCACCTCTCCCACGATGACACTAAGCGCAATCGCTACTGTAGTATCCAACCAAGCCAAACTCGCGACCGGAACATTACTACTTGTCTATCGTCTCTATCTCAAGGAGCTTTGTTAGGCGACTTACAAGTAAAAACTCCTAACCCCCTAAAACCCTGCATTGTTACTTATCAGCTACCAAATTCTTTAAGGATTTAGTTTAATAGGTCAATCCTGTGAAATTATCCCTACTTGTTACCTACCGCCAACGAGAAAGTCGTCTAAAAATTCAACTTGCTTGGTGGAAATCGCAGCAAGAAATAACTGAATGGGAACTTTTGATTGTAGAAGCTGATAAGTCGCTCTCAGCGTGGATTTTGGCAGAACTTGTTGACACGAATATTAAGTACGTTCATTTGCCTTGCACGGGTGCATTTCATAAAACTAAAGCCTTGAACCTCGGACTATCTCTAGCATCCGGTGAATTTATTGCACCTTTTGATGTAGACCTGATTCCTTTGAATCAAACCTTATCGCAGCAACTAAAGATAGCCCAGCAGTCGCTGCAACTACTGGTTGCAGGCTATAGAGTTATGCTAGAAAGTAAAACTACAGATGTCCAATCAATTAATCAAACAGCGATCGCTCGCGAAGACCAACCTACCGCGCTGTGGAAGCAACTAATACACCAAGAAAGATTTGGAGTTGTGCCTTTTTTTAAACGCGATCGCCTTTTAGACATTGGTGGCTGGGATCAGACCTTTGTCGGCTGGGGTGGCGAGGATCAAGATATCATCGAACGATATCTGCAAGACGGGCGGTTTTTAGCCCGATGTCCAGAACTTGTATACTTACATCTACCTCCTCCACCCAACAAATATTGGACGGAAACGAGTTTTGTAGAACAAAATAGACAACACTACTACACCACTAGGCAATCTCGACGCAGATATAATTAAGCGCTGACAGCTTCTTTTGACTTAACTGTTGCAAGGGTTTTTGGCTGCAATATATTGGTATAAAGTTCGCCTAATTGAGATGCTACACCTTCCCAACTAAACATTGTCTCTACCCGTCTTCTAGCAGCCTTACCCATTTCTTCGCGTTCTTCTGGAGATAAAGAGAGAATGCGATCAATAGCTGCGGCAAAAGCAGCATCATTTTTGGGCGGTGCAAGTAATCCTGTTTCCTCAGGAACTACAGTAAACTGCAATCCACCAACATCACTAGCAATCACTGGGGTAGCACTTGCCATTGCTTCAATAGCGACCAACCCAAAAGGTTCGTAGTGGCTGGGAACTACGCACATATCCGCCGCCGCATAGTAATTGTGCAGTATGTCGTCTCCCAAGCGACCGGGGAAGGTAGTAATATCGGTCATCCCTAGCTCTTTAACAATACTTTCAATGCGATCGCGTTCTAAACCGTCGCTTTGTCCAGGACGAGAACCGCCACCAATTATCAATTTTAGGTCTTTTTTGCCGCGTAGTTGCGATTGACCTACGGCTCTAACTAATGTTTCAATCCCTTTACGGCTATCAAATCTGCCTACGTATAAAATCACTGATGATTCAGGATCTATACCTAATTCTTGTCTTGCTTGTAATCTAGTTACCGAACCAAAACGATGGATATCTGTGCCGCAAGGAATAATATCAATGTTTCCTTTTTTCGATACTAGGTCCCGCATATGAACTTTTTCTTGCGGACTTGTGGCAACAATACTTTCTGCCGTTTCTAATACTGCTTTCTCAACGTCCAAACGAGTTTTAGCGATTAGTGGAATTGTCGAAACTGATTTGTATTTGACGTAACCCAAGGAATGATAAGTATGAATTTGTTTGCTGCCTTGGATTTTCTTTAACTGCATTCCTACCCAGGCAGATATCCAATAATTGGTGTGTACTAAAGAATATTTGATTCCCGATTCTTGTTGAAACTTAAGGATTTGTTGGACGAATTCTTGAGCGTAGGGAAATATATTATCCCTCGGTACAAATTCTTCGGGTCCAGCTACTAAGCGAATTGTTCTACAGTTAGGTGCGTGTTCGACTATTGCGGCTTGCTCGGCGTTGGCTTTGCGGGTAAACATATCTACTTGCCAACCGAGTTTAGCTAGAGCTTCACCCACTTGACGCACATAGACATTTTGTCCCCCAGCTTCTTCTTTCCCAATTTCAATTGCAGGATCGCCGTGAACTGATATTAGGGCAATGTGCTTTCGATTTGAGGTACTCATAGCTGATAATTACCGGATTTTGATTAAATTTATATAGAGGTCGCTCTGGGCGGGTTCCTTTAGTGGGCAGGATGTTTTTTAATCCTATACGTTAATGTAATTTTGACTTGGGTTTTAGGCATCCCCTGCGGGAAATATCTTGGGGACTATTCGATCTGTCTTAGGATTTTTTTAGCCTAATGAAGTGCATTTGTAAAGTTTTGTCAATCCCTCAATAACTATATATTTAAATTGTTTTAAGGTTAATATTTCCCTTATTGGCGTAAACTTCTATGCGTTGATTATAAAGCAGTAAAAGTAATACTACTTACACTTTATCTTATAGTTGAGATAAGTGAAATTAATACAATCGGCTTCATGACTTTGCTTCAACAGTTTCTACTCAATTTATGAAGCCAATAATAAAGAGTTTAATAGGTTATTAAGATACAGCTATGCAATTAGAATTTGTGCCAATTGAAGACTTTTACTTTGCTTTAACGCTGGCAGTACGACCGCTAGAAGACATTGGTGATGGGGATTTAGTCGAAAAAGTGCGATCGCGTTTAGAAAGTGTATGTGGAGAACCTTCAACAATTGCGGCGGCTAAACAAAATAACTTCAATTATGTATTTACGGTCAGTGACGGCGACAATAGCCCCGCACCACAGCTAGTAGTGTCGGTCGCCGACTGGCAAAACAAACTCCGGCTTAGTAGCGATTATGGCTGGGCGTTGGACAAAGAGCGTAAACCTACTCGTACCGAAAGATTTGACCAACGCTCAGACTTTGCTCGTCAATTGCGATCGCATTTAGAAACCTGGCTAGAAGTACCTCTGCCCAGCGATTAATCTGGGCAGAGACAAGGTGCTTTTAAGAGCCACAAGTTAGTATTAATAGCCAATCTTGAACACTTTACTACCCATTAGTAGTTTGTGCTGCCAACATTTGCTTGAGCTTTTCTAAGTCCGCCGCCCAGCGAGGATCTGGCTGTACGCCTTCGGTACTTTCGCTAGTAGAAGTTGTCGTGCTGCTACCTGGGCGACGAGATTTTTTATTGTTGTTGTTACTGCTACGGCGATTGGGGACGGGTTTGTCTATATTGCCGCTACTTGTTGGGCTATCACTACTATCACTGTCTGGGCGTTGTTCGCCTTCTTCGTCTGCTTTGGTACGAGGTAGAGCCTTCTCTATTTTTATGGGTGTATCTTTAAATAAATAACCATTGAATTTTTCAATTATTTTGTCAGCGTGTTCGTCATCATTGACAGTTACAAAGCCAAAACCGCGACATTTGCCTGTTTTGCGGTCTTTAATTACTTTAGTAACCACTGAATCGCCTTCCTCTGCAAAAACCGCTTGCAGGTCTTGACGCTCTACTTCTTCTTTGGGCAGATTACCAATATATAAACGAACTGACATGAAGTATTCCTCTACAAATTGACATGAAAATAACTTGGCATCGAACCATTTAGTTTAGATTGGCTGATAATAAATTGAGGTTGACATATGCTGCCACTAACTAATTTTTAAATTTTATCTAGCTAATCTATACATTACAGGTACTGTTTGTTAATTCAGGATTTCAGTTATCGATCTCCTGTAAAGATTTTGACTTGACAACTGCTTTTTCTTTTTGCGCTCTATTGCGGCGAGCACCTTTTTGTCATGAGTAACACTTTCAAGGTTACTTACCTGTAAGGGTGACACTATTTTTTACAATATCACGCTCAGGGCGGCTAAGGTAGCTAATTGCATATAATTCCGCCTTTAGCAATACTTGCGTTCTACTCTGAAGAATTCCATCTTTCTAAATGCGGGTATTTGCTAATTGGACTGAATGCAGGTTAGTAGGTGCAATTAATTGATAGTTGCGCTTGTTTTGGATAATTGATAATTGCTATAACTAAATATAACATTTTTATTAAAAATTGTTATAAATCTTTATACTTTATTTGCCCGCAATGATTGCGGCAGTACCGTATAGAGCGATCGCGCTTGCTGCAATAGTAGCCCAAAGCGGCTGAGAACTATGGCTAACTTTGCCAGTTTGAGTTTGTAAAGTATGAAGGTCTATCCAACTTGTAGCACTGCGACGAAACCAGCCAGTAACTAAAATATGTCGTCCTAGCAAATCTGTTGGATTGAGCGATTGCCGATAAAATATATTACCAATAGAACCCAAGGGAGACGAGTAATGCAGCTTAACTAGACCTTGGGCAGAATTAAGTAATAAATCTTGTCCCAACCAATTAGCTATACCCCGTCGCCCCAAGAGCTTACCTTGCAAACGCACAGGATTACTATCGACAGGTAAAGCTTTAGAATTTGCCAATTGATCGGCTAAACTTGGAGTAGCGCGGAGCGCCGCCGGGGTAATATCTGGAAACAAAAAATTTATTCGCAAAAATAGACTAATACTTAAACAAACAGGCATAAAAGCTTTAATCAGTAACCAGTCGCCGTACATCCAAGCCAGTTGCGGAATCCAGATTACAAGAGCAATTGCCCCAATTAGCCAAGCTAACCCCCCACACACTAAACCAAAAACAAGTCCCACAACCGCCGCAAATTGCAATAAAGATCTACTCGTAAATAGAGATCGCATTTGAAACAAGCTTTGCAAAGTTGGTGCTGGGCGAGTAGAGAAATTTAGTGTTTCTAGATGCCAATATTGAGCAAAAGCATTTAAACGTTGTAAGCGATCGCCCATCAAAGGATGAGTATTGTTGATAGCAAGTATATACCGATAAGGATTGAGACAATCCCAAGCCAAAACCGCCTCAATTTGCGCCGAGCAACTGCCTAAAGTAATAGCTTGGTAGAAGCCTATAGGTATAAACAAATTGAAACTTTCCAGCAGAGGGCTAGTGCATTCTTTTTGCTGCACATCTTTAGTGATGCCGATCGCAATTTTGAGCAAAGCGCGAGTCAACCCGTTTGGATTGCCAGTGATATTCACAGCAACGCGATCGCTGTAATAGATTCGTAACTGAGATAACCCTAAAGCTGGAAGACAAAGCAACCACCATAACCCGTAAGCAGTGCTAGAAATTGTCGCCGCCGCGATTTTGGTAATTGAATTAGTAGTGCTGTCTCCCCATGTTGCTACTTGGCAATAGATTATATAAAAGCTTTGAGTTACTAGCATAAATAGGGACATAAGGGCAAAATCCCAGCAAACAATATGTCCGAGTTGCGCAGCATAAATACTAGCAATTTCGTCTTCTGCTAATTGTTCGAGTAATCCTTGAGTAACGACAATTCGAGCCGTACGTCGGAGGTTGCCATAAGTAAAAGCAACGGGTACAGAAATAGGTAAAATAACTAACCGAGGCAAACGCCAACCTTGCTGGCGGCAAAAGCGTTGTAATAAGAGGCTAGATTCGGGGCTAGATTTGGCAAGCTGACCTATAGATAAAGGTTGGCTGTCATAATTTAACTGCAATAGAAGATCTAGCAGCCAGGGAGATAAAAGTGCCAATAGTAGCAGCAATAGACCGAGCAAGTTTGAAGGATCGTGATAAAAAGGTTGAAATGGCTCTAAATACGGCAATTTAACTAATAAATCGTTAGTAAAGAGCATGACAAACCTCAATACCTCCCGGATCAGCCAAAAAAGCGCGATCGCACTACCTGCAATCAGTAGCCACAAAGGTATTAAATTGACTTCGTTTATTGGTTGCCATTGTTTTGCTCTGGGTGCGTTTCGCCATGCAAAAGGTGCAGGTGCTAATAAATTTTCCTGCTTGTCTGCTTCTGGCTGTCTAGGCGTGCTTGCAGCCGCCTCAAAGACGACAGGCTCAGTTTTGTTATCTTCATCCTTGTCTGCTTGCTGCCCAAGCGTAGATTTAGATACCGTTTCAAAGGCTACAAATCCTGTTGGGTCGGTGGTTGGAGCTTTTACAAGTTGAGGATAATTAGTAACAGCCCATGCTCTAGCTTGAGCCTCGCGACTTTGAGCGAGAATTTGCAATAAAGAACTTGCGCGAACGTCTTCTCCCCTACCTATATAAGCGACGATTAAACCCTTCTGGGCTTGAATTTTAGTAGCTGGGGATTGGGAGGGACTTTGACAAACAACTTCTAATAAAGTGATCGCCTGCTCGAAGTCACCTTGTTCTAACGCCATCAATCCAGTCTTTAGCAATGATTCGGGAATCGCAGCCATAAAAATATGCTCCGCCTCATATTTCTTCTCAACATACCCGTATTTGGCTTTTAACTATCAATTTTTGAGTGCCTTGTGGGCAACTAAATTTTTGATATGTAGTTTGATTTTTTGGCAAGCAAGAACCCAAGTAAAACTGTAGTCCGCCATTAAATCAAACAAGCTCCCTAATTAACGGATTTAGGAAGCTTGCTCAAAAATATGACAATTCTGTAAATGGCTCACCGCAGCCGCACGGTGGTTGTAGCCAATAGAAGACTAAGCTTGTCTTGAATAATACTCAACAACCAGTAGTTCGTTTACTTGCAACGCCACCCATTCGCGCTCTACTAAGCTATTGACTTTGCCCACCATTTTGGCTTTATCAAATTCTAGATGACTGGGCAAATTCGCTAAACCTGGATACTGCAAATTAGCTTCTACCAACTTGCGCGATGCGTCTCTATCTTTGACTCCAACAACTTCTCCAGGGCGACATTGATAACTTGCAATGTCAACTACACGACCATTGACTGTCACGTGACCGTGATTTACCAATTGACGAGCGGCAGGAATTGTGGGAGCCATCCCTAACCGAAATACCGTATTGTCTAAACGCATTTCTAATAGTTGTAGCAATACTTGCCCGGTAGAGCCAGTAACTCGTCTTGCTCGGCGCACGTACCGCAGCATTTGCTTTTCAGTTAAACCGTAGTTCATGCGCAGCTTTTGCTTTTCTTCTAGACGAACGGCGTATTCCGATCGCTTTTTGCGGTTTTGTCCATGCTGACCTGGTGGGTAAGCTCGTCTAGCACTCTTGCGCGTCAATCCTGGTAAGTCGCCTAAGCGACGGATGATTCTTAACCGTGGTCCTCTGTATCGGGACATGAATTTTCCTGTATCTACTAATTATGCTTAAAGTTTGCCAAATATATGATTGTAGCAGCAAGTAATTACATAAACAAGAGCTAAGGTTATTTGCGCTCGGAAAATTATTTTGCTTGCCACCGTGAAAAATGAGAATAATAATAGAAACTGTTAATTGCACTGACAAATTCTAGCTCTGCGATGACTGCTAATGCTTCAACTACCGATAGCCTCACTAACCAGATAGAAATCTGTCAACAAAAGCAGCTTACAGGCAGGCTACACATAGTAGCTACGGACAATCAGCAATGGAGTTTGTACTTTTGCCTAGGGCGATTGATTTGGGCAACGGGGGGAATACATTTGCTCAAGCGTTGGCGAAGACTCTTAGCTCAGTATTGCCCTCAAATTGATAGCCAAAAGCATAGCTTTTCAACCGGAAAATGAGATCTAGAGGAATATCAACTCTTGATTAGCTTAGTAAAAAAGCAGGAAATCAAAGGAGATGAAGCAGTCAGGGTAATTCGCAATACCGTTACAGAAGTATTGTTTGATTTGCTACAGCAAGAAGCGCTAGGTAAATTAACCTTTGAGTGCGATCGCCAAAATGCTTTAAATACCTCTTTAACATTACTGAATCCCCAACACGCGATCGCCTACTCTAAGCAAGCTTGGGAACAATGGTGCAAAGCAGGCTTAGAAAAATTATCGCCCAATGCCGCCGTATTGTTGAGGCAACCACAGCAACTACAACAGCATACTTCCGCTCCGGTGTACCAGACTTTAATTAAAATTGTTGATGGAGAAAGGACGCTAAGAGACTTAGCAATACTGATGAAGCAAGACTTGCTCCTGGTGACACGTTTATTAAGTCCGTACATTCGTCAGGGGATTTTAGAGCTAATAAAAATTGGCGACTTACCCCTCATTTGTCACTTTCGGGAAAGTAAAATATGGAAGCTGCTAGGCATAGGGATTTTAGTAAAGTCGCTCCAAATTAAGTCATTTGTTAGGAAATTAGGATTGAAAGCCATACAGTTCAGAGGTTTTCAAGCTTTAGTTCGCTTTTTCCTTGCCCAGAGTGACAAATCAGGGTTACAGCAGTTCCTGATTGAATATAATACAGTTAAAGAGTAAACTTGAACGGAAACTAAATGAAAGCGTACTCTGTAGACCTGCGCCAAAAAGTCATTGATGCCGATAACCAGCGAGAGGGGTCACAG
>NZ_JBYCCV010000129.1:0-8742 GCF_057473825.1 Aliterella sp. E5.1 | reverse complement strand
CCCTTTCTCTGCTATGGGTTTCCACAATCTTCTGGCGCAAATCATTTGAGTAAGCTTTCATCCATTTAGCCATTAATAGTTGTAGCAATGCTTCTCACTTTATCTCATTCAATCGAGAACCGCTGTATATACCAAGTTGTATTCATACAAGTAACTTTATCTTCCCTGCACCCTTGTTAAAAATGCTACAGTCGAACACTACTTGGTATAAATTATCCAGTAACGGCTATGTAGAACAAGGGTGCAAATACACAAAAATTAGCTAAATTGCTCAGTTGAAGCTGACTTTTGAAAGAAAAGCTTTTCCTAGCTAGAAGCATTAGAGTTTCGCACTTCTATCATTCCCCGAAACATATTCATTCCGCAGGCAAATTCATAGCTTCCTGGTTGTGTAGGAGTAAACTCAATTGCTGTGACTTGATTGAGTGGCAAGTTCTGTGCAATATGGAAATCAGGTAATCTCACTTCCTCTAAACAACTACTAGGGTCGCGCCGGAGGAAGTTAAGCCGTACTGGTTGTCCTGCTTGCACAACAATGCGGCTCGGCTCGTAACCACCATCAACGGTGATAGCAACTTCTGCAATTCCCTGACGGGCTTCCACCTGTTGAGATTTGGGCTTGCTCAAGAGGAACCACCACAGTTCCAAACTAATCAGCCCTAGTCCACCCAACGTCACAGCCGCTTTGTTTTTCAAGGGTTGTTCGATGCGACGAAATTGCGTGTTTGGCGTGCTTGGTTCGCCAGGCATTTCGGCGGCTAGCGCTCCTGATATTGCACCAAGCAAAAATCCTAATCCTGCTAACGTACCAAAAAAGGTGGCTTTCTTGAACATTTTTGTAGCTCCTTACATCTAAATTGCTGAAATCAAAAGTTAAACAGTAGCTTTGGGTTGGAAAGAACGGAGCCGTAGAGCATTTGTTACCACTGAAACAGAACTAAATGCCATTGCTGCTCCAGCAATGATGGGGCTAAGGAGCCAACCAAAGAAGGGAAATAGAATACCTGCGGCAATTGGAATCCCAGCAACGTTATAGATAAACGCAAAGAAGAGATTTTGACGAATGTTTCGGATTGTGGCACGGGACAGTTGAATAGCAGTGACAATTCCTTGTAGGTCACCAGAAATTAGGGTGATGTCACTAGCGGCGATCGCCACATCTGTTCCTGTGCCAATAGCAATTCCTACATCTGCCTGAGCTAAGGCAGGAGCATCATTGATCCCATCTCCTACCATCGCCACAACCTTTCCTTCTGCTTGAAGTTGCTCTACAGTAGCCGCTTTTTGATCTGGACGGACTTCTGCCAATACTCGCTTGATTCCGACTTCACGGGCAATTATTTCCGCAGTTCGCTGATTATCTCCAGTTAACATAACTACTTCCAAACCCAGTTTTTGCAGAGTCTGAACTACACGAGCAGAGGATGGTTTAAGCGCATCAGAAATTGCCATGATTCCTTGTACCTTTCCATCAACAGCAATCCAAATAACAGTTTTGCCCAAATACTCCAACCTATCCCAGTGGGAGCCTAAAGCTTGGGTATCAACTCCTAGTTCGCTCATCCAGCGCCTAGTACCAACCTGCACAAGCTTATTTAACACATTTCCTTGCACCCCACTCCCTGCAACCGCCTGAAAATTTTGTGCTGCCGTCAAGTCAACGGCTTGAGATTGGGCATACTGTACCACTGCCTCAGCTATTGGATGTTCTGAATTTCGTTCTATGGATGCTGCTAGCTGCAACAATTTGAGTTCGTTATCGTTAGCAGTCCCTTTAACAGTCACAAAGTCAGTTACTGTAGGTTTTCCTTTTGTTAACGTCCCAGTTTTGTCTAAAACAACTGTTTGTAATTTGTGCGCTAGTTCCAAACTATCTGCACCTTTGATCAAGATACCATTTTCTGCACCTTTTCCTGTCCCAACCATAATTGATGTTGGAGTTGCTAAACCTAATGCACAGGGACAAGCAATAATTAGCACGCCTACGGTAGTAATCATTGCTAGGGTGACATTACCCATAAAGTTGTACCAGATGATAAAGGTAGCGATCGCTATGGCAATTACAGCAGGCACAAACCAGCCTGTAACCTGGTCAGCTAATCTTTGAATTGGTGCTTTAGAACCCTGCGCTTGTTGCACCAGTTTTACAATCTGAGCCAGAAATGTGTCTTTACCTACCCGTGTCGTTCTAAATTTGAAGCTGCCAGTTTTGTTAATCGTAGCCCCAATTACTTCATCACCAGGTTGCTTTTTGACAGCTACACTTTCTCCTGTCACCATTGCCTCGTCTACGGTCGAGGAGCCTTCAATCACTTCACCATCAGTAGGAATTTTCTCACCAGGACGTACTAGAATAACATCGCCAAGCTGAACTTCAGCAATTGGAACTTCCATCTCTTTGCCATTGCGGATAATTCGGGCAGTTCTCGCTTGCAAGCCCATCAGTTTACGAATAGCTTCTGAAGTTTGTCCCTTAGCACGGTTTTCAAACAACTTACCCAATAGAATAAGCGTAATCACAACTGCTGCCACTTCATAGTAAACACTGGGAGATAATCCTTGGGCAGTAAGAAATCCGGGAAAGATTGTAACAAATAGTGAATAGAAATACGCTGCACTGGTCCCTAGAGCAATCAGAGTATCCATTGTGGCAGCATGACGCTTCAATGCTTTCCAACTGTTTATATAGAAAGACTTGCCACACCAGAACTGAACTGGTGCAGTCAGTACCGTTTGCAGCCAAAAATTGTGCAGCCACATGGGTATGAAAGGAATGTGCAACCCCGTCATCACAGGCAGTGAACCAATCACCAGAATTGTACTAATGATGCCACCAATCCAGACCTTACGTTTCAGTTGCCGCGATTCTGTTAGTCGTGCTTTACGTTCAGCATCATCATCTCCAGTGAGTATGTCTTGTTCTTGCACTGGTTGAGCAGAGTATCCGGCAGCATCAATTGCATCTTGAATTGCTTCCAAGTCAGTTTTTTTAGAATCATAGGTGACAGTAGCTTGTTCTACTCCAAAATTGACGCTGCATTCACTTACACCTGGAACAGAGCGGATTGCGTCTTCAATACTATTTGCACAGGAGGCACAACTCATGCCTCGCAATTTAAGCGTCGCGTTATTCTTATTCATCGCTCACCTGCTTATTTTGACAACATCTAACTTAGTCAGCAACGGTATATCCAGCTAATGCGATCGCCTGTTTTACAGCAGCAACAGATTGCTGGGTTTCAATGCTGACAAGCTTTGTTTTTGAATCAGCTTCGACTTTAGCTGTTGGATCGATAACTGTAATGGCGTTAGTAATGGTTGTTACACAGGCAGAACAAGCCATATTTGAGACTTTGAGTTGAAGTGTCATAGTTTTAGAAGTAAAGAAAAATATTTAGTTTAAGACTTACCTTTATGTTGCAGTCTCCAGTAAGATGGAGAGTCAAAGGCGCAGTTTAAATCTCTATCTTTGGGAGTAGGTGTAAGTTTAATATCTTTACTTCAAGTAACGCTCAAATCTTAACTCGACGCAGCAGCATCGCATTAATTGACACAACTACTGTAGAGACAGTCATAAGTATAGCTCCGACGGCTGGAGTCAAAAGAATTCCCAAGGGGTAAGCCACTCCAGCCGCTAACGGAATTCCAATTACGTTATAGCCTGTTGCCCAGAACAAATTTTGAATCATTTTGTTGTAGGTAGCTTTGGCAAGTTTGAGTGCATAGGTTACATCTAACGGATCGCTTTTAACTAATACCAAGTCAGCCGACTCAATTGCCACATTCGTCCCGGCTCCGATCGCCAGACCCAAATCGGCCTCAAATAGAGCGGGCGCGTCATTAATTCCATCGCCCACAAACGCTACAGGTTTCTCAGCTTTTAACCGTCGGATCAGTACAGCCTTATCTTGGGGAAGCACGCGAGCATAGTAGCGATCAATATTTAATTCTGTTGCCACCGTTTTAGCGACGGCTTCAGCATCTCCCGTAATCATCACTGTTTGAATATTCATTTCGTGTAAGCGTTGAATTGCTTCCCGTGTGCGTTCTCGCACTCGATCTGCTAACCCGAATACCGCCAGCACTTGCCCGCCGTTCATCAAAGCGATCTCGCTTTCGCCACGAGATTCACTTTCTTGCAGCCCTTTTTTCAAGGGTGATGGAAACCGCACTTTTAACTCCTCAACCCATTCTGGTCTTCCCACTCGATAATGCTGCCCACCCACAACGCCTTCAACGCTTTGATCTGGAACAGCTTGAAACTCACTGGTTTTAGAAAGCTTATCTAAAGATCAATTTTCTGTTCAAGCTTAAAGTCTCTGCTTGACTAAAGAATCAAGTTAATCAACTACTCCTAAAGATAGATAGTTGGCGATCACAGTAATACTAATTAATTGCAATTGTTTATTGATCAATTGCTAACTGCCCATCAAAGGACAGCCAGCAAATTTGACTAATTAGGCAGCCATTGCTGTAGCCATTTGGCGGCAAGTCTCAGCACAACGACGGCAAGACTTTGCACAGCGTTTGCAATGGTCGTGGTCGTGTTTTTCGCATTCAGAGGCACAGCGATCGCAAGCTTCAGCACAGACGCTGCACAACTGAGGATGGAGGTCTGAGTTACGGGACATGAAACGAGCGCAGATGTCGCAAGTGTCAGCGCAATCCCGACACAGTTTGATACATTGAGCCATCATTTGTACCATGTCGCTATTTAAGCAGGCAGTGGCACAGTTTTCACATTCGCGCAGGCATTCAAAACAAGCTTGAATGCAAGTTTCAAGTAAAGATTCGTGAGATTGAGATGTAGTCATTATTCAACTCCAAAGCAATAAATTTAACTGAAGACAATAGTTTTATGTCTTCGTTTTCAACTTAATGAAGTTGTGTTTTCGCTTACGTCTACCAAATGGCGAGTTAACTATTTCTTTCTATAGAAGTATGAGGATTTCATCTAAATTTCATTTCTGTATGCTTAGAAGTGTTAGCTACTACTAAAGTTTCGAGAATTTTATAATAATTTTATTTTTTATAAGAAATTAAAGTGTAGATGAAGAAATAACCAGTTCTGTGACTGAAGAAACAATAGAAAGAACTTTAACTTAAGTAATCATAATGCTTCTTTTGGCTAAACTGTTTGAAGTTGAGATAGATTAGCAATTTTTCTCTAAATAATAATTTGAAAATCGACTAGCCGATTCATATCGCTATAATCGAGTTGCGTTACATTGGCTAATCGCCTTGCAGGACAAGGAAAAAGTAGTTGCACAATATTGACAAATCTCATTTAACCAAAGACAATTCATAGTTAAGATGGATGAGTTAGCCTTACATCTAAAATAAAATCTTCGTCACCCATTTTAAAATTTTATAACTTCATCCATTCCTGATTTCAATGAATACTATATTGAGCGATTTTAGGATTTCTCTAACTAATATTCAATGATTTCATTCTGATTTCATTTCTCCATGCGAATCTAATTAATAGTAACTGCACCACTGAATAGCGGTTTTTAACCAATTCACTAGAAATACAAAATAATGGCGAGAATACTTTTTACGGCTATCTTAACTTTAATAGTTACCTCTTTTAATATTGCTGCTTATGGAAAGCCTCTAACAGCAATTGATAGAGTTCCTCGTATCGTTAGCTCTGTGCAATTTCCTCAGAGTAAGTGGAGGATTGTGAGACATTCTTTTCAAGTTAATATTCCTCAAGGTAGTAATGCCGTCTCCCAGTTGTTAATCAGTGTTCCTCAAGGTTTGACCGCAAGTAATAATATTAATGTATTTGACAAGTCTGGAAAGATAATTGCTAATAGCATCTCTAAAGATAGTAAGAAAATTACAATCTCTTTTTCTGAACCAGTAGCTCCTGGAAACAGGTTGAAAGTGGTTATGAAAGACGTAAAAATTTTAGGGCGATCTAATGCTTGGCTTTATCCAGTTCCGGCTAGACTTGTTGGTATGAATGCAAATATCCCTTTAGGGCTAGCCCGATTTAGAGTTTATTTTTAATAGCTAAAACTTTAGGGGTGGTAGTTGTTGAAATTTTATTTTGATTTCATTTAAAACTGCCAAACTAATAATAAGGAAAACATTCAGTTAAATATCCAAGGACTAATGCAATGAAAAAGTTAAATTGCGCTACAACTTTTACCTTAGCAATTCCTGTTGGGATAGCCTCGTTTTATATATCTTCAGTGCCTGCCTTTGCAGGAGGAGCATTACGCGAGGCTAATGCTCCTCACATTGTACACAGCAGCGCACACCCAAACGGTACTCGTATGTCAAATGCTACACATCATTTTGAAGTACACGTCCAAGGTAAAGAGCTATCACAACTTTCTTTTGAAGTACCAAAAGGTGTTGAGGTCAGTGATCGCATTATGGTCAGCAATGGATCTGGCAAAAAAATTGACTCTACTGTCTCTATTAAAGATAAAAGAGCTACAATTGCATTTTCTCAACCTGTACCTGTAGAAACAACACTATCAATTTCAATGAAAGGCGTTAAAACTCCATTTCTCTCACGAGGGAATACTTGGTTATATCCAGTTTATGGCAGAAGTGTTGGCATGACCGAAGATATCCGCATGGGCATAGCTCAGATTCAGACTTATTAACTGATTAATAAACAGATCCCAGTCCTTAAGCGAAGCAAGAGGACTGGGTTCAGCGAACGTAAAAGAGAAGTAGAGTGATATGAGGGTTCTCTTAGTTGAGGATGAGCCAGATTTAGGTACTGCTATTAAACGAACCCTAAACCAAGAAAAGTATGTAGTTGATTGGGTTCTAGACGGAACTACAGCTTGGAACTATTTAGAGAGTAAGTGGACGCACTATACACTTGCTATTTTCGATTGGTTATTACCAGGAGTATCAGGATTAGAACTATGTAAGCGGCTACGAGGGCGACGTAATCCTCTACCAGTTTTGATGCTGACGGCTAAAGACCGAATGGAAGATAAAGTTGCTGGTTTGGATGCAGGGGCTGATGATTATCTAGTGAAGCCCTTTGGTATGGAGGAGTTATTGGCACGATTACGCGCTCTTCAGAGGCGATCGCCGCAAGTTCAAGCCCCAACCTTACAAGTTGGAAGTCTTAGTTTAGATTATGGTACTCATACGGTTTACTTTCGAAATATATTAGGTAATCAGCAAGTCGTCTCTGTAACGACAAAAGAATTTCAGTTGCTAGAGTATTTTATGAAGCATCCAAATCAGATTGTCACCCGCGACCAAATTCAAAATCAACTTTGGGAAGTCAATGCAGAACCTACTAGCAATGTAGTAGCGGCTCAAATACGCTTGTTACGTCGTAAGCTTGCTCAAATAGGTGGTGATCATCTGATTGAAACTCTGCATGGTACAGGATATCGTTTTAACCTGACCTATGAACGACAATAGACTTTTTTTTCAAACCCGTTGGCGAATAGCTACATCCTATGCAATTGTAATGGGATTGATTCTAGGGTTATGTGGGTTGGGGTTTTATCAAGCTATTGTCCATGCTCACTGGCAAACTTTAGATCGAGAGTTAGAGTTTGTGGCTGGAACGCCGCACGATAGTGTTGAAAATACACTGAAGCAACCCGGACACTTAGAACCTGCTACTCAAGAACTCCTGCCAGAGCAAATGGAGCAACGGCACGTTCTAGGAGCAATTCATCAAGGTGACTACTATATTAGGTTTTTAGATCGTTCTGAGCGAACGATTTCTGTAGCTGGTTTACAGCCTGAAGGGTTGCCTTTTACGTCAGTAAAAGTTACTTGGCACACCCCTTGTGACACCCTAGGAAATTGCTATCACCAAATCTCTTTAACGCTACATACTCAGGATAATATTCCCTGGGGATATATGCAGATGGGATATTCACTTAGGGAGATTAATAAATACCTCAATAACATAAAATTAATTTTGCTTTTAGGTCTACCCATCGCCACGATGTTAGTTGGTGGTTCTAGTTTGTGGCTAGCTAGTATAGCAATGCAACCAATTTATCAATCTTATAAACAGATACAGCAATTTACAGCCGATGCCGCTCACGAGCTAAGAACACCTCTAGCTGCTACACGAGCAACTGTTGAATCAGCCCTGCGGACAGCACATACATTCAACCCAGAAGTACAGGATATTCTCCAAACTATAGAGCGTCAGAACCATCGGCTGACTCAGCTTGTGGCTGATTTACTGTTACTAGCTCATATGGAACGACGAACACCTCTGCGAAGTCAGATTTGTTGCCTTAATGACATTGTTAATGACTTAGTAGAAGAATTAGCAGCTTTGGCGATCGCCGCAGAGGTAACACTGCTTTCTGATATCCGAGTATACAAATCATTATGTGTTGTAGGTGATGAAGAACAATTGTATCGCCTAGTTTCCAACTTAATTATTAATGCTATTCAGTACACATTAGCAGGTGGTAGAGTAACTATCCCTCTTTTGTCACTTTCAGGAGAGTAAAATCTAGAACCTGCTTTAGCTCAGGATTTTGGCAAAATGACTACAAAGGAAGTCTGATGTGAGAAAATAAAGTTTAAAAGCTTTACATTACAAGCTTTTTCAAGTTTTAGTTTGTTTTTTCCTTACTCAGAGTGACAAAAGAGGGCTATAGCAATCCTAAATGGCTCATGAAAATGCACCATAGATAAATACCTTTGGAAAATCAAAAATTTGCGCTCTGAGTTACTAACTCAAACAATCGCTTCACGGCAAAGAAAGATTTACACAGATGA
>NZ_JBYCCV010000128.1:0-9044 GCF_057473825.1 Aliterella sp. E5.1 | reverse complement strand
TTTGTTTGCCATTGTGAATTCGCCCGTTTTTGACGATTCGAGCAGAGGTCCAGGTAGGACAATTCAACATCGTCTAATATCATTGCAAATTAAATTCTGTCTCTACTTTAGCAATTATCATTACTTTTGTGGCACCACCAGCAGATCGAAGGGACACCGAGGCATTTTCTACCGGAATTAGCAGCCAAGGAATTGATACCGCCACCAGATGTACTGTCAATGTCCAAAATTGAGGCGGGGCGCGTAACCCTAGATGAAAACAGCTTTAATCTTTATAGTTTGCTAGATTCTTTGACAGAAATGTTCGCAATCGAAGCCCAAGCTAAGGGCTTGGAGTTAATTTTTCAGCGCAGTCTTGACTTACCCCAATACATCTGGGCAGATGAAGGTAAGTTGCGTCAAGTATTAATTAATCTGTTGGGTAATGCGATTAAGTTTACGGCGACGGGGAGAGTAAGTTTACGCGCCTCTGTAATTGGCAACTCATTGCAGACAGAAGTTCTAACTCTCCACTTTGAAGTTGAAGATACAGGTATGGGAATCGCTCCCTCCGAGTTAGAAAAATTATTTAAACCTTTTGTGCAAACTCAAGCTGGGCAGAGATCTCACCAAGGTACGGGTTTAGGTTTATCTATTAGCCAGCAATTTGCCCGTTTAATGCGAGGAGAAATCGCTCTAAAAAGCATTCCCAGTCAAGGCACAATTTTCTCCTTTGATGTCCCCGTTAGCAGGGCGCAAAGGATTGAAGAAGTGGAAACCACAACCAAGCAACAAAAGGTTATTGGTTTAGCTCTAGATCAACCTACCTATCGCATCTTGGTAGTTGAAGATAAGAGCGATAATCGTCAACTATTAGTCAAACTTTTGACTTCCCTCGGCTTTGAAGTCCGCGAAGCTGAAAACGGACAAGTAGGGGTAAATATTTGGCAAACCTGGCAGCCGCACCTAATTTGGATGGATATGCGAATGCCTGTAATGGATGGCTACGAAGCTACTAGACAAATTAAAAGCCATGCCAATGGACAACCTATAGTTATTATCGCCCTTACTGCTAGTGCCTTTGATGAAGAACGAGCTTTAATATTGTCTACTGGATGCGATGACTTTGTTTGCAAGCCTTTTTTAGAATCAGTCATCCTTGAAAAAATGGCTAAGTATTTGGGGGTGCGCTACCTCTACGAAGATAGCCAACCAGAGGTCAAGGAAACTGCAAGCTACGTGCTAAAAATTCAAAGCTTAACAGTTATAGTTATGCCTCCAGAGTGGATAGCACAGCTACATCAAGCCGCCCTGCGTACGGATGAACAACAAATATTTAGCTTGTTGCAGCAAATTCCTGTACCAAATGCACCTTTAGCAACTGCCTTAGCTGAGGCGGTTAACAATTTTCGGATTGACAAAATCATCGACTTAACTCAACCAAGTGCAAAATGAATCACCAACAAGAAAAAGCAAATATTCTCGTTGTGGACGATAAGCCAGACAACTTGCGGCTTTTATCGGCTATGCTCACTCAACTAGGCTATGAAGTTCGCAAAGTAATTAACGGGCAAACGGCTTTGAAGACCGTGCAAGCGGCTCCACCCGACTTGATTTTGCTAGATGTGATGATGCCCGATATGAACGGTTACGAAGTTTGTCAACACCTCAAAGCTTCTCCATTAACAAGCGATATTCTAGTAATTTTTATTAGCGCCTTGGATGAGGTACTAGATAAAGTTAAAGCTTTTGCTGTTGGAGGAGTAGATTACATTACCAAACCCTTTAGTGAAGAAGAAGTTTTTGCTCGTGTAGAAAATAACTTGACAATTCGCAAGCTGCAAAACCAACTACAACTCCGCAATCTCCAAATGCAAAAAGAAATTTGCGATCGCCAAAAAGCTGAAGCGAGGCTAACCCAAAGCGAAGCAAAATTTCGCAATCTGTTTGAAAATGCCCCCGTTGGCATCTTTAGCGCCCAAATTACCGATGGTTTAATCGTAGAAGCTAATCAGCATTTTGTTGAAATGCTAGGTTACGCTCAATCGAGCGAAGTCATTGCCCACAAAACTCTTACAGAAATCTGTAACGATCAAAAGCTGGTACTAGCACTTCAAACCAAAGGCAAAATAGATAACTTTACAGCCCAGTTGCTTAGATGTGATCGCTCTATTATTCAAGTAAGGATTTGGGTGCGGGCAAATGTAGAAGCCAATTGCTGGCAGTGGGTAGTTATCAATCTCAGCAATGGTTCAAGTTAAACAAAGAGGCAGTTTACACATAGTACAATAGCCCAAAATCGCTCTATCTTAAGCAATAACGTTGTTTCCCCCAAACAAGATAGGGTAATATAGACGCGATTACGAATATAGATGACAGCTTCTCCTAAAGTCGATCGGTGGTTAAAACTAGGCTTACCCTTTCCTATAATTGTATTTAATGGTTGGCTGGCACTACAAGTTATTCAATACTTTCAACCACTTGTAACTATTTTTGTTTTAGCTGCGGTGTTGGCGTTTATACTCAACTACCCAGTGCAAGTGCTTCAGCAACGCGATATCAAACGCACCTATGCAGTTATCTTAGTTTTTCTAGTTAGCCTAGCGCTGTTGATTACTCTTAGTATTACTTTAGTGCCAATTCTTTTAGAGCAATTGAACGAAAGCTTACTACTACTACCCAAATGGATTGATTCGGGGACTCAAGAACTAAAAAATCTCAACAATTGGGCAGCAGCGCGGAATTTACCGATTAATTTCGATCGCTTAGTAACTCAACTAACCGAGCGCTTGCCTGATGAACTTCAATCTTTTGCCGAACACTTTGTTACTTTGGCTATAGGAGCGGTTGATAGCGTCTCTGAGGTAGTGCTAACTATAGTTTTGGCTTTTTACCTGTTATTAGACGGCGAACGAATTTGGCAATACTTGTTTAAGTGGTTGCCGCCTCATGTTGGGCAGGCAATCCAGAAATCGCTCCAGCAAAACTTTCAAAACTACTTTGTCGCCCAAATCGCCTTAGCTGGTCTAGTGGGGATAGCGATGACTGCAACATTTTTAATATTAAAGGTTCCTTTTGGTTTAATTTTTGGCTTAGCGATCGCCGTACTAACTTTAATTCCTTTCGGGGATGTGTTGGGGTTCAGCTTGGTTAGTCTACTGGTCGCCTCTCATGACTTTTGGCTAGGAATAAAAACTATAGTTGTCGCCGTAGCTGTCGATCAAGTCATCGATCAAGCGATCGCCCCTCGGTTGCTAGGAAGTTTTACAGGTCTTAGTCCCGTAGGGATTGTGGCGGCTTTGGCGGTAGGAACCAAATTTGCCGGATTGCTGGGGCTATTAATTGCTGTGCCTTTGGCTAGTTGTCTTAAGGACGTTTTAGACAACTGGCAAAACTTGGCAGAGGCGGCGATCGCCCAAACCACAGATTAAATCATTTTCTTTAGCTACAATTGCCGCAGAATTATCGAGGCAAGTCGCAGCTAATATAAATTCCTAGCAATTTTTAAAGCCTAGAAGCCCTGAAAATCTTCCTACTTCTATGGAGCAAAAACTCATACATCCCAAAATTAACTTTTAGCTAAGAAACCTTGGTATGGTTAGATTTGCTAACAAAAACGAAGCCAAAAGTAGACTGAGGACATTCTTATGCAAAAATAGAAAGATTGTTTAACAAGCACTTTTACTGAAAACTGGCATCTATTGCAGGTTTGGTGGAGAGAACTACTAGGTTACAGGTTTATGAAAGTTGGCGATAAAGTTCGGATTATAGAATCAATAATTGTTTACCATCACCCAGAGCATCGCAGTCAGGCTTTTGACCTCAAAGGCTCAGAGGGAGAGGTGATCGCCATTGTCACCGAATGGCACGGTAGACCTGTAAGTGCTAACTTGCCGATTTACGTTCAGTTTAGTAAAAAATTCAAGGCTCATTTGCGAGAAAACGAATTAGAAGTAATATCCTAGCGCTGCTTAGATCGAAACCAACTTAGTATATTTAGTTCGCCTCGCATCTGCTCTAGTTCTTGACGGTGCTTTTGGGCTACAGTGTAGTACCAATTGCCATAAGCCTTCATGGCATCGCGTGACTCCACTTCTCGGTAAAACTCGCTGGTAGAAGCGATCGCGGCAAAAGTTTCTTGAACGCTTCGTGGTGGAAGTACGGGGATAATCTGCTGGAGTTCTTCAGACATATTTGCATAAACTGTATTGTTGCAATTATAGAACTTGCTTTAGACAAGCTGGAGGTTCAGCAGCAAATTTATCCAAGCGTTACTATGTATTTGAAGCAAATAGTGCAAGCAAGATTTTAAGCAATGGCATCAGAACAAGCAGTTAAACAGTATCTTGCTTACTGGTTTCAGCTAGGCAAGAAAGTAATAGTAGGCAGCAGTGGCAAAGCCTTACTACCACAACCCATCATGCAGGGTGAAGCCTACAGTCAGGAATTTGAAAACTGTTGGCAGCAAGTGACATCGATCGATGGCGGAGCTAGTCACTTAGAAGGCACACCAGAAACGATTAGCGAGTTATTGACCGATACTTGGCACATCATGCCCTGCGCTCGTTGCACGATGCCCGTACCCCTGCTGAACGTAGGGATAGCGTCGTTAGGTTGCCCTTGCAACGATTTGAGTAATTGGCCCAACCCCGAATTACCCGCACCGCGATCGCCTGTTAATAGTCAAGCGGGGTTAACAGATATTGGCGATCGGGTGCAAAACCGCAATTGGGGAAAATAGTCAATCGCCTTTAGGCTGAAACCAACTCCAGTTCCCTTCTTCTCGGTACTTCATAGGTAAAAAAGTCGTAAGCCATTTGGGTATTGGGGAAAATAGCACGGGCTTCGGTGAGTAAATCCTTGAATTCAATTTTATTTCCAGGGGCGTAGCGCGGACTAAAGTGCGTCATAATCAACTGCTTTGCTCCTGCCGTTAAAGCTGTCTGCGCTGCCATTGTCGAAGTAGAATGCAAGCGCTGAAAAGCAAGATCGGCATCAACGTGAGCAAAAGTTGCTTCGTGAATTAGTACATCCGCATCCATCGCTAAAGCCACAGCATTATCGCAATAAACCGTATCCGTACAGTAGGCAATTTTCCGTCCTACCTCTGTTTCTCCGCACAAAGTTTTGCCGTCAATTATTCTGCCATCTAAGAGGGTGACTGTCTCTCCGCGTTTGAGTTGTCCGTAAACTCTCCCTGGGGGGATTTCAAGAGCTTTAGCTTTATCAATATCAAATCGTCCGGGGCGATCTTTTTCCGTTACCCGATAGCCAAAAGTAGTAACGCGATGGGTAAGCAAGTCGCAACTTACTGTAAATTCGTCATCTTCGTAAACTATCCCTGGTTGCACGGTATGGACTTGCACTGGATAGGAAAAATGAGTACCAGAGTAACGCCGACAAGCTTGGAGATATTCGTTAAGGTTAGGGGGACCATAAATATCAACGTGGCTGGTATTACCCGCCAAACCGCAGGTAGCCAAAAGCCCCATCAACCCAAAAATGTGATCGCCATGTAGATGAGTAATAAAAATGCGCGTCAGTTGACTAATTTTTAAGTCACTACGCAGAACTTGATGCTGGGTTCCTTCGCCACAGTCAAACAACCACAACTCGCCTCGTTGAGGTAAACGCAAAGCCACACTGGAAACATTACGCGCGCGAGTTGGTACGCCGGAACTTGTCCCTAAAAATGTAATCTGCACTTTATGTTAGTCAACCTTATTTGCGATCGCTATTTCCATGGTGGCACGGAGAGCAGAACAAAAAAAATATGTAACTTTTGCTTTTTGACGCATCTTTCTAACTATTTTCTCGTCAGTAGGATTGTTTTACTGCAACTTCCTAACTAATTAGCTTATATTAGTGTATTTGGAATTTTTATACTTTTGATATCCCCGACTTGGAGCCAAGCCTGCATGAAGAATTCCCGTTTATTACTGACCATTGTTACTCAATTTACAAAACGCCAGTGGTTGCTAACTCTGGTGCTGTGGATTGCCCTACTTGCCCCAGCGCAAGCAGCAGTAAAGTTGAGAGTTGCTGTTGAAAAAGGTGTCGAGCGGCTTAAGGTTGGTAGTTCGACCAATGCTGTAGTCAAGGATGTTTCGGGGCGAAAACTCGGCGATATTGCCGCCATGAATGCTTTTTATGCCTTCCCAAGTGAAGGCGGCGTAGGTGTAGATACAATGCGCTCTGGGGCGATGTGGATCGAGCCATTAGCAGGGGGTTACGTGTACGTAGGCGATCGTTGGTATCGGGGTGAAGTTTTAGTATTTCCCACAGGCAAAGGCTTAACAGCAGTTAACTATGTCGATCTCGAACAATACCTTTATAGCGTCCTAGGCAGCGAAATGAGCGCTAGTTGGCCCTTAGAAGCTCTTAAGGCTCAAGCAGTGGCGGCTCGTACCTATGCCATCTACAAGCAGCAAAAGGAACGCAATGCTCCTTACGATCTGGGTAACACCCAAGCATCTCAAGTTTATAAAGGTCTTGCTAGTGAATTTAGTAGTACCCAGGCGGCAGTAAAGGGTACGGCAGGACAAGTGCTAACTTACAACAATCAGTTAATTCTGTCGGTTTTTCATGCGTGTTCCGGCGGACATACAGAAAACGTAGAAGATGTTTGGTCAGAATCCTTGCCTTATTTGCGTGGCGTGCAAGACTACGACCAAGGGATAACTCAATGTCAGTGGGCAAAGAGCTTTTCCGGCGAAGAATTAACTAAGCGGCTTTCAGGAGTAGGGAACCTAGTTTCCATTAGCCCCACCCTTACCCCTTACGGCAGCATTAAGTTAATGAAAATTGTCGGCACGAGTGGTACGCGGGAGTTAAAGGGAGAAGCAGTACGCAACGCTTTAGGCTTAAAAAGTACGCGCTTTACTATTACTCAAGAACAAACAGGTTTACGCTTTGATGGGCGCGGTTGGGGTCATGGGCTAGGAATGAGCCAGTGGGGCGCTTATACCTTAGCGTCGCGAGGCATCAATTACAAGCAGATCTTGGGACATTACTACCGAGGTACTAAACTGGCTACGATTAAAACTAAATAAATATTCAAATAGTTTCAGGATTGCTTCTAGCCCTTTAACCTTTTAATGTCCAGATTCTCGTAATCGGCGCTGCCATTCAGCGTCAATTTGGGCTGAGTTTTCGGCTTCTTGGTCTAGCAGATCGTTTTCGGTGGTGTAGGCTAAATCCTCATTAGCAATCACGTTTTGGGCAGCAAATTGACGGGCGTAGGTAATTTTTTGTTGTACTGTAGGGTCAGCTAACTGCAAAGAGCGCTCTTGACGTTGGGCATTGCGGAGGCTAATTTTTGTATTGCGCCACTTTAGCCAAAAGTAACGCACCAAAGGCACACCAAGAAAAGCTACTCCATAACCCAATAGTAGCCAATAGATAGCTTGGACGAAGCCTACAAGCCCCCCAGCGGCTGCTACATCTGACAGCAAACTACCCAAGAATATTGCTCCGCCTAAGTTCAGCACTCCTAACCCAATACTTAGCCCTAGTTGCCCTGAACTTGCAGCACTAAAACGCTGAGGTAGTTCTTGTAAGTAAGGTGGTATAGCCAAACGCTGCTGTTGCCTTGAGGCGTAAGATTGCAACTCAGGAAATACATACACAATATGTCCTTCAGGGCTAACCGTGGGCTGTCCGTTAAACCTAGATAGCACGGGCAGCATATAATCTTCGTACTCTTGGGCGTATCCTGTGCCAATATCGTCTAAATAAGGCGCTATTTGCTCTCCTACCACTGCACTGCGATTGCTACGAATTACGGCGGCTATTTCTTTCTGACGGCGTTCTTCTAAGTCTGCATTTGGGTTGCCGTCGCCAAACAAAAACGAGAAAATTGCCTCAAAAAAGTTTAGCTGACTTTCTTCTTCTCGCCGCTCCTGGTAACGCCTGTCGTAGTCTGGAGAAAATACCCCATACCAATTAGGACCAATCCAGAAATAGGGCATAAAGAATGAACCGCCGCCGTCATAACCGCGATCGCTATTATTGTCATCGCTGCTTTGGTTCATCGCAGTCAAAATTACAAAAATAGTAACAATAATTAGGACAATGGACGCAAGTAATAGAACTCCAAAAGATATGCGAATCAAGTAAAACAATACTCGCCAAACTTTTTTCCACCACTCTTGCAGCCGCAAGCGCAAAAACTTGTTTCGCAAAATTGCCCGTAAGTTTTTGGGAAATAGATAAACAATTTCCCCCGTTTGGGCTACTTGCAAGTGTCCGCCGACATCGGTTGCTAAAGCTAGTAGTCCTTGCTCGGCTAAATTTACATTAAATCCTGCCTGGGTTGCGACATCGCCAACAGTGACGCGATAACCCAGTTTTTCCACAGCCTCCATGATGGCGGGATTTGGAGCCATGCCCTTCCCTCAAGTGAAATTATTTTGTCTATATCTAGTATAAAGTTCTATTTCTTGGGCGTTAGCTCTAGCATGGGGCAAAATCCGTACTTTTGTTCGCCACCAACTTTAAATTGAATCTAGTTTGTAGATATTTTGCTCCCAGTTTGCGCCATCAAAAGGAACTATTTCAAATTGAGATAATATATTTTCGCCATCAAGACAGCGCAGATTGACGCTGAAACCATCGGGATGCGATCGCGGTGTATAAAAGCTATGAATGCCACAAATTCGGCAAAATGTATGTTTGGCAACGCCTGTATTAAACGTATAAGTAGTTAACGCTTCCGCGCCTTGCAATAAAGTAAATCTTTCTGACGGGACGATTAAATGCAGAAAACCTTTTTTCAGACAAATCGAGCAGTTACATTCATCTACCTTATATTTATCTACAACTACTCGAAACCTTACCGCCCCGCAGTGGCAACCGCCTTCAAAAGTATCTAATGTAGTCATAACTAACGAGGAGTGCGGAGTTTTTCTAGCTTAGAAACACGAGCTTGCAATTTATTTACAGCAGTTCTTGATAGAGTAAAATACAGTTAAAGAGTAAACTCAACCTGAAGCCGAATGAAAGCATACTCTGTAGACCTGCGCCAGAAAGTTATTGATGCGTACAACCAGCGAGAGGGGTCACAG
>NZ_JBYCCV010000127.1:0-8986 GCF_057473825.1 Aliterella sp. E5.1 | reverse complement strand
GCCAGTTGCCGTACTTCTCGGCCACCAGCGCCTTCGCCAGGTCCAGCTTGGACCGGAAGTGGAAGTACACCGCGCCCTTGGTCAGGCCGGTGCGCTCGACGATCCGCTCCAGCCGGGCTCCGGCGTAGCCGTGCTGATCGAACTCGTCCGCGGCCGCGTCGAGGATGCTGGCACGGCTGCGCTCGGCGCGCTCCTGACGTGGCATGGCTGGGGTCCTCGAATCCGTTCGATGCGGCGGTCCCCCCAGGAGCAAACTCTAACCCGGGGACGCCGCGCGACACGGCAGGGCGCTCGATTCCGCGGCGATTCGCCGCCGCGGACGCCGTGGACAGCAGGGTGGTGCGGGACGAGGCGCCCGTCGCATCCTGTACTCGTAGCCTCGCGAGAGGGGGACCACCGATGTCCATGCAGCCGCCGCCGTCCGCCCCGCCGCCGCCATCCGGTCCTGTGCCGCTGTGGGCGCCGCTCTACGGCGCCACCATGGGCGACGCGATCCGCCGGTTCTTCACCAAGTACGCGGACTTCACCGGACGGGCGAGCCGCGGCGAGTACTGGTGGTTCTTCCTGTTCGACGTGCTGCTGGCCATTGCCTACTGGCTGTTCGTGGTCGTGATCAGCCGGCTGAGCGGCAGCTTCCGGATGACCGGCTCCCCGCGCATCGTCGGACCGCTGTTCTGGGTGCTGCTCGCCGTCTGGATCGTCTGGGTCCTCGCGACGCTGGTGCCCCACCTGGCCCTGATCTGGCGCCGCCTGCACGACGCGAACCTGGCCGGCCCGTGGTACTTCATCTCGTTCGTCCCGTTCGGCTGGGTGGTGCAGCTGGTGCTCACGGCCCTGCCGTCGAACCCGCTGGGGGCGCGATTCGACCGGCCGCGGTAGCGGCAGCGTCGGCTCAGCAGGAGTCCGCGAACAACCGCCGCGGCCGCTCGTGGTCGGCGTCGTCGAACAGCACCGACGCGACCTCGCGCGGCGCACCCAGCGGGTCCTTGCGGCCCGTGGCCACGAACGACCAGTCCGCGTCGCGCTCCGGGTCGTGCTCGATCCAGACCGAGAAGTTCCAGAGCCCGCGCAGGCCCTCGCCCAGCAGCCCGGGGCCGTCCACGACGAGGACGCCGTCGGGCGCGGCGGCGCGGAAGGGCGTCCCCAGGTCGGCGCGGAGGCCGGCCGGCGACGCGGGCGCCGGACCGCAAACAAGGTGCTCTTATAAGCATCTGTTTGATCAACGTTTTTTGTATGCGCTTCAATTAATTTACCCACCATTTCCAGATGGCTAAACTCTTCGATCGCAATATCCTGCAGCATATCCTTGATGCCAGCATTTTCAATGTGAAAAGACTGTACCCAATACTGCAGCGCAGCTGAAAGTTCCCCAGTTGCTCCGCCAAACTGTTCTAGGAGTAGCTGAGCAAATCGAGGATCTGCCCCCTCAATATTGACGCTATGAATGGGTTCTTTTTTATGCAGAAACATAATACCTGCCTTGGGGTGAGGAAAACACCATTACTTTAACGAGAGCTGCTAGAGAGAACCTGCATCGCTAGAAGGAGTTGGGAGCCACTAAAGCTCCTACTTGTGAGGGTTTAAACTTCCTGAAGCTGAGCCTACCTCAACAGGCTTATTTCCTTTGCCGCCAGCATCAGCACAAAGAAAGTTGAATAGTTTTATCAGTGGTGAATAAATTCCAGAATCAGGCCCTAGATACTTGATAGCGACTTATTCGGATTTAAACTTCCCGATTAAGTTGGTATGGGTCCGGCGACTCATGTAGTAGCTAAATTCACTGATCGAGGGGTTAGGAAGACTTGGGTCAACGGTTCCAGTTGTCCGCTGCCAATGCTCGCTGGTCGCGGGGCGGGCACTTAACTGACCATCATTTTGTTTGGAGACCAGCATCCACATTTTGCCATGCTCACCACAGAAAAACTCTTCCAGCCAGGCATTGGCATCCACACAAGCCCCTTTAGCAGCTAAAAGCATGGCGTTTTTCCGGGAGACGCCCAGGTGATGCTTGATCTCCGCGACCTCTTTGTAGTGTAAGGAGTACTTTTCACCGTTCAAGCGCCACAGTCGTTGCTGGCAGTGAACACAGCAAAACTTCTGAGTCTTTTTTCGCTTGCTCCGCTTATTCGGCATCGAGGTCCTTGCTAAAACTAAACGACAACTTCGCTGCGGGGTTTACTCTGGCAAGTTGTTGAACCCTCACTTAGTTTTCAGGTGATGGGGGTAGTACCAATGCTGAATGATACAAAAGTTTGCACCAAAACGGCAATCATCCTCAGGTTCAGGTATTTCCCTCAACATTCTGGAATACTAGATGGGTTTGGGCGACAGAAGTTGCCAAATTGGCAGAAGTTTTTAGTTTTGTAACAGAGGCTACCCCTGGAACTAAATCGGTTGTGCGTCAAATAGTTGTGGGATAGGTGGCAATATCATTCCAGCTCCAAGGACGAGATGCTAAGCCTGCTCGTTGAGCAGCAGTTGTCTTCAGCCGACTGTGCTGCCAGACCCAGTTGAAGTAACTCACGACCAAGCGCGCACTCACTTTCGTTTGCTCCCAGGCTTTGCCAAATTTGTGCTGGCGTCTATGCCATCGCCCAGTTTGCTCTCGGACAATGCCATTGGTGCGCTCCAAACGTTGAGTTTTATCTTTACCAATGTAATGCGTTATCTCTAGCGGCAAAATCCGCTCATAGCCACCCCAATCATCACTGTTCCAGTGCTTACAAGCTGTTTTACCCTCAGTGCTCGTCAATAGCTCATCGAGTAGCTGGTCTGTATGCTTGCCCACTCGACAGGCCAAAATCAAGCCGCTTGTGTTTGCTAAACTTAAGCCCATCCAACAATCTCCAACCTCTAGCTCGACCGGGAGGCAGTGTTTTTGCTTTTTTTGACAAAGGACCACATCTCATCAGCACTGACATCTTCAGTCTTGACACACTTCACTTGAGCATTATGAATCTGCTGGGCACGTTGACTGGCAGCCCGTACTAGGGAGACGACGGTATTGTAAGCCAGTCCGCTCGTCCGGGCGATTCCTCGCAAACTGCTGCCTTCAGCATGAGCTTGAAGAACTTGGCGGATCTTCTCTGGACTAATCTGGCGGCGATAGTAGAGCGTATCAAATCGTTCGCTGAAGGTCTGCTGGCAAATCGGACAAAAGTAGCGCTGGGTTGCATTTGGCATCTGGCCATGCTTATGAGCCTTGGGATGACCACACAATGGGCATTGCATAGGAGGATTAGGTAGGTAGAGGGTTCTCCTCTCTACACTAAACCTACATTTACATGATGCACAACCGGTAATCTCAACAGTGTGATTATGTTCAGATATCTTAAAGTAACGTCAGTTCTGGATAAGAGAATCGGCGCAAACCAGGAAATGGAGGAGCAGGTACGCTGAAGTTGTAAACCATTCAGCCCCGTCCTCCAATATGACTAGCTTAGAAGAACTCTTTTGCCACGTCGATGACTTTTGCCAAGCCTTTGAGCCTCACTGGCAGCGCCAGTTACTCAGCAACGGCCTGAAAACCCGTCAGCGAGAACGGTCGCTGAGTCTGAGCGAAGTGATGACAATTCTGATTGCCTTTCACCAAAGCCATTATCGCAACTTCAAGCGCTACTACGTTCACCACGTCTGCCAGTACTGGCAGGCGGCGTTTCCAAAGCTGGTGAGCTACCCGCGTTTGGTAACTTGGATACCCTCGTGCTTGCTCCCCCTGTGCTGCTACCTGAAGGATTGCTTGGGCCAGTGCAGCGGTATCAGCTTTATCGATGCGACCAGCCTGAAGGTCTGCCACAATCGCCGGGTCTCTGGACACAAGGGGTTCAAGTCGATAGCGGCCAGGGGCAAAACTGCGATGGGCTGGTTCTATGGCTTCAAGCTGCACCTGGTGGTGAGCGAATGCGGTGAGCTGCTCAACCTCACCATCACTCCCGGCAACACAGATGACCGCAAGCCCGTTGTAGACCTGCTCACTCACCTCAGCGGCAAGGTGTTTGCTGACCGCGGCTATGTCTCTCACAAGCTGGCCAAGCAACTGCTCGAAACCTTCGGCATCGAGTTCTTTGCCAAGCCCCGGCGCAACATGAAGAATCAGCTGATGCGGTTAACGGACAAGCTATTGTCCCGCAAGCGCGCCATTGTCGAAACGATCATCGACCAGCTGAAGAACATCTCTCAGATTGAGCATTCTCGGCACCGCAGTCCGACAAACTGCTTTGTCAATATTATCTGTGGCCTGATTGCCTATTGCCATCAGCCCAAAAAGCCAAGTTTGCATCTAGAGTGGGCCTTACCGCCTGCTGCTTAACCGGAACTCACGTTAAAGTCTTAAATTCTGCTTCCAGGTCGGACCATAGGTTTCGCTAAAAACTGTCGGTGCGATGGTTGAGAGCTGAGAATAAACTTGCTCATGGCGGACCTTGCTACCTAGGATTAGATCCGGCTTTAGAGTGGCAATTTTCTCCAAGTTGGGTTGATATTGGTCCCCAATAACGGGAACGCCAGTTAGTTCATCTTCAATGTAGTCATAGTAAGGATCCCCACTCCAGGATTTGATAGATCCAACGGGTTTAACCTCCAACGCTAAGACACTATCAGTGGCCTCATTGGTTAATGTAATCACTCTCCCAGGACTTCCATTGATTTCCGTGGTTCCCATGGCATGCTGGATAGTGCCAGATGACTTCGCAGATTTATTGAGTGATTCATTCTGAGAATGCTCATCAACCCCTTTTTCAGCAACTTTTTCGCCACTGATATTGCATCCCCAGAGGGCGAGACAGTCGAGTAGTACCAAGCCTAGAAGGAGCTTTGAACTAAACAGTTTAAGAAAGGTTTTCATTTTAACTATTGACATTTTTTTGCAATTGGCCCTATGCTGACTGAGGTCGGCAAATAAAAATAATTTGCAAATATCAGAGCTAACTTCTTAAGCAATAGACGGGAGGCAATACCTGATCGTTTAGGGACGGTAAGACCTACAGAGTAAGCATAGGAAGATCTAGATGATCTGCGTTTCAGCTTACCAAAAGAGAGCAGACGCTTAGCGATCTTATTTCTTCAACCATCTATCAGCTTCTAGGTTGGAAACATTACCATGCAAGAGTATGTAATACGCAGTCACCTCTCTTACTAGAAATTATTTTCAAAGAGCTTTCAAGGATAGAAAAAAGGATTCTCTGATCAGGAGAGGACTGCCTATTCTCCAGAGTTAAAAGTCTTATCCAAGCTTTAATTTGCTCAACGACTTAGGCAGCTATTGCTGCTAGCTTTCATCGTTCCTTAATTTCTAAAAATATTGCTTTATGGTTACTTCAGCTTCCGTTTTAGCTCCGAAGCCTGTTCAAAAAACCTTTGCACACCATGACCGGATTCCCTTAGAACCAGGGATTCTCTGGCAAATTGACCGGGGCGTGGTTCGCACTTCAACCTGGAGTAAGGATGGCATAATCACCCCCTTAGGTTTTTGGGGACCGGGGGATGTCGTGGGTAGCCCGCTGACGCAAGTGCATCCCTATCGGATCGAGTGCTTGACCAGCGTGGAGGTAACTCAGTTGCCGACCCACCTGTGGGATCAGGCCTTAGATGCAATCCTGCTCCATATTCAACAGGGGGAAGAATTGCTGAGAATCGTTCACTCCCAACGGGTTCACTATCGTCTAATTCGGTTTTTGACCTGGCTGGGACAGAAGTTTGGCCGCGCTGTCAGCGGGGGTCACTTGATTGATCTGCGGTTGACCCATCAAGAAATTGCCGAATCCTTGGGGACTTCAAGGGTGACAATTACTCGCTTGCTCAACAAGTTAGAGCAAGAAGGTTTAATCTTGCGATCGCATCGATATTTGACCCTGCGCTACAACTATGAGCATTGAACCAAATCAGCTGCCTAACGGTTAGCCTTAGCTATGCATCCTCTTTGGATGGTCGGTGTTGCACAACTGTTGAGACGCCTCAAAGGTTGTGTCTCTAGAAGTAATGACTAAAGGGAATGCCCATGGCTATAGGAAAAGTTGATCAATAGGGATGTTGAACCCTGGCAGTAGGGGTGATGTCAGGGTGTCATCTCCAATGAGAGTGCCGACGAGTTGGAGTTGAGCCTCTGCCCGGCGGTAAATTTCCAGGCTTTTAAGCTGCCAACTGACAATCCAATATTCTTGAACACCATAGAGGGAGTAGAGCTTGAGCTTAACTTCTTTATCCCGCCGCTCGTTTAGGTCGCCTGGGGAAAGAACTTCGACAATGAGTTCAGGGGCGACAACGAGGTGCCCGGCGGCGTCGATGCCGTTAGCGAGTCGATCATTACTGGCCCAAACCACGTCGGGAACCACGGCATCATTGGGGGTGAAAATAACGCCAGGGGCTTCAAAGGCTTTACCAAGTTGAGTCTGTCTAGACCAAATAGCCAATTCCACATGGATGTTGCCACCTGCATCTTGGTGGCGAATGTGGGGCGCACGGGTCACGTACAGGTCTCCACTGATGATTTCATAGCGCTTCCAACCACCCTCGTCGGGCATAGCATCGAGGTCCCGGGTGATCCAGCGGAGGGAGTTGGCGACCATGGGATTTGCTATTGAGCTAGCTTTTTCAAGTTTAGTCGATTAAGGTTCTTGCAAAAGGGTAGTAGAGAATAGCAAGAGTAGAGAAGAAAGATCCTCCCTATGCCATCCTACGAGCAAGTAAAACAACTCAAGCCTAGCCAGTTTAGGCGACTGTGCGGAGTACATCGAGCGACCTTCGAGCAAATGGTTGCCGTCGTCGAGCAAGCCAGAGCCAACCAGCAGCCTGGCAGACCCAGCAAGCTCTCAATTCCAGACCAGGTGCTCCTAAGCCTAGAGTATCTGCGTGAGTATCGAACTTACTTTCATATTGCCCAGTCTTGGGGAGTAAACGAATCCACAGCTTATCGGATCATGCGTCGAGTAGAGACCGAATTGGTCAACTCGGGTCTGTTCCGGCTGCCTGGGCGCAAAAAGCTGTTGGAGGCAGACCATGAACTGGTCATTGCCGTAGTTGATGTGATGGAACATCCCATAGAGCGACCCCAAAAAAACAGCGAGCCTTCTACTCTGGCAAGCGTAAGCAACATACTTTGAAGTCTCAAGTGGTCATCAACCAAGCAACGGGACAGATTATCTGTAGTGCCCATGGCAAAGGCACGACCCACGACTTTCGTCTCCTCAAAATTAGTGGCATTCGGTTTCATCCGACTATTGAGTGTTTGGGCGACAAGGGCTACCAGGGGCTAAGAAAGTTCCATCCCAATAGTCGCACCCCTCACAAAAAGCCACCAAAGGCTACTTTGAGTACCCAGCAGCGACGGGAAAATCGGCAGTTGGCTCAACAGCGAGTAGTCATTGAGCACGTCAATGGATATCTTAAGCGGTTTCGAATTCTATCGGAGCGCTATCGCAATCGCCACAGGCGTTTTGGCTTGCGCTTCAACTTGATTGCTGGGCTTTACAACTATGAATTGTCTATGACTTGTTGACCTTTTGCAAGAGCTCTAATGATGGGTGGAGCCGCACTACCACCGCAGACGGCGAATCATCAGACGTCTGTTTCGCGTTCAACAGGGGAATTACGGAGATGTTAAACCGATAGGCAAAGGGCTTTCCGAATTGCGCCTGTTCTTTGGCTCCGGATATCGAGTGTATTTCGGTGAAGATGCTGGAAACATTATTGTTATCCTTTGCGGTGGCGACAAGGACAGCCAGGGACGGGATATTGAGAACGCCAAAGCTTATTGGAAGGAGTACAAAAGCCTTGGAAAAACTTAGAACACTCGATGAGTTCACAGAAGGATATTTTCGCGATCACCCTGACGAGATAGACGATTATTTAACAGAAATTTTTCAAGATTATGCGGAAGATAACGATACTGGAACCTTACTCGCTTCGTTGCGCATCATCGCCCGTGTCCGGGGTGTCAGCGATATAGCGGGAAGAACTGGCATGACCAGACAAGGGATACAAAAAGCCTTATCCGGTAACGGCAACCCACGCCTTGGAAACGTCACATCCATCATGAAGGCTATGGGCTATTGTCTGGTACCGCAAAAGTTGCCGCCTGATTATGAACTTATGAGAAATCGTTCGTAGATCGATTTTTTATACCTGTCTTGGTATATTCTAGGCAATCTAATCAAGCAAACATAGGATCGAGCGAATACAGGCGATTGCCTCTCACATAGTCTCTAATAGCTTGCCCTATCAATGAGATGAAGCTATCGGGAGATATTGTGTCCTTCAATCCAAGAATAATTGATGATTCGCTTATATAACATACAGGTTCTCTGTACTGTACGAAATAAAAAGGCAAAAACAATTTTGCTTCACCAAGCTCATTCCTCAGCGTCTCGTTTATGTTCTTGTATATATCTATACTGTTAGCTCTACTCAAATCGTCAACGAAATGAACTCTATTAAATGGATCAACCCTAAATCTGTTCCATAGTTTATGTAACACTTGCTTTGTTTCATTAGAACCTTGCCAGTATTCAATAGGGTTGTCAAACACCTCTAATTCGCCTAGCTCATTCCTCACCTCGTTTGCAACATTACGGTAAAGCTCATAAAGAGTAGGTTCAAAGCCAGGATTTCCGTCAATCGTCAGAGGTAAACAGAAAAGAGTGCTATTAACTAATGATTCGTCTGAGTAGTCCCTATTTTCTGCGGCTAACAAACTCATGAGCTGAGAGCGCACTATTCGATTTAGCCAGGCATCCCAGCTTTCCCTATTGATATCCACCGACTCGATGTCCATATGTTCGAGATATTTAGGGCGGCCATGCTTATCAAATGGCGGAAATCTCAAGTTACTATAGAAAAGAATATATACCGCGAAGTTTACTATTTCATTTTGATAAAATCGGGCAATCGAGGCGCTTGTTCTATCAGGCGACAGAGTAATAAACATAGTTAGTTCGCTACGGTGTATATGTCACTTATAGCCAAAGTACCCACAGAAAACTAGATTTTAGTG
>NZ_JBYCCV010000126.1:0-9120 GCF_057473825.1 Aliterella sp. E5.1 | reverse complement strand
TTACTTCAATTGGATTTGGCAGCATAGTCGGTTCAAGTCCACTGCCGCACAACGAGCAGGATTAACCTCTCGACCATGGACTTGGAATGATATCGTGACCTATCCCACAATAATCTGACGCACTACCTAATTAAGCTATGCGTTTTCTGAGGGGTTGGGTGCGATTACGCTAGGGGTCTGCTGAGGCTTCAAACTACTATACCATCGAGGCGGAAATTTTTAATTTCCTGAAGTGAAGTGATTAACTTTATTCCCATCACATTTCTAAAACTTGTTTATTTTAATCATTTTAGTATTTCTTTAATAAACGAATTATCCCTGATTATCAGAGGCAAGCGCAATAGAATAGTCTTTCTCCGGGTCGCTGATTTGAGAAACCTTCAGCTAATAAATTCATTGTGTTAGGTGCATTTGTTCAAATGACTGAAATGACCGTAAGCTCTACCTTTTAGAATATCACCAGTTTAGTTTTTAACTTAGTGCCATTCGACTATAGTTTGTGACTGAATAATGCTGTAAAGCATCAACCCTTTTAGGAGCTTTTATTTTTGCACCCTATTTATAAAACGAGCAAAAAGTGAGCAACTTTTGGACTGGAAAGTGAGTAGCCGATTGATTTAGATTATGGATGCTAACAAGTGGAGTGCAAATTTACCTTAACCTGGTTTTGCGAAATTCCTCGTCCATGCTTTGATAGGCGGGGATGGATAGCGGGTAACGACTTATAAGGAGTTACAAATCTATATTGACTCTTGACAAAGAAGTACGATATTATACATATACTCTAAGCTTTAGTTGGGAGAGAGGATGTAGCCGCAGTAGGCGAACCGCTTGCAGAGCCGATAAAAAGGCTAAATACTGCACTGAACTTGAAAGGCGAATAACGTAACTTTTCATACAAAAGTTCTAAACAAAAAAAACAAAATATTTCCGGCGCGCGTTATGGGATGGCTGCCAGGTCAACTCAATGGTGGGTTGTAGCAGTAAGTGCGTGGCGTAAGTCATAGCAAAACCTGTGGAGGGTAAGTTAGCCCAAATCTAGACTTGTCTAGAAGCGGCGTTAGCCTGTGAAACTGGAAGCCTCGTTGATGCTTTTAGCATCGGCGGGGTACTTCACACTCACATTCCTAATGAGGATTCTCATGTTTTTCGAGCGCCGGAGGAACTGAAATCGACACTTTATTTAGCTGCTTTTGGCTCAGCTCATAAGAACCTTCATTTCTTGAAGACAGCATAACTCAAATTTTTAGGCTGCTCTAACTTGATACTTGCACTATGATTAAGGATTTACTATACATGAAACAATTTATATCAGCTATTTCGGTGCTGTTAGCAGTAGTTTATGCAGGGCAAGCACAAGCTGTAACTTTTGCTGAAATTAGTGATGCTGGTGACAACCTCAATACAGCCCAAGTTATCCCAACGGGGACATTTTCACTAGATTCAATCTCTGGAAATCTATTTGAGAAGGATGCTGATTTATTTCAAATCTTTTTGACAGGGGGTCAGACATTTTCGGCTACAACTAGAAATGCCCAAACAGATCAAATTCCAATTGACGATCTTTTAGGTATTCCAACAGAATTAGCCGCCGATCCGCAGTTGTTTTTATTTGACTCTGCTGGTAGGGGAGTGTATGCAAATGATGATAGTTTTGGCTCTTTACAACCTACTCTTTCATCAAGTGGGTTTTCTCCTACTGAAGCTGGCATTTATTATTTAGCAATTTCTAGTTCTGGCTACAATCCTGTAAGTAACGGAACAAGAATGTTTCCCGATGCACTTTCAGGAGAAGTTCTACCGATCAATAGTAGTTTTACTTTGACTGATTTTGTCGGTACAAGTACTACTAATGGACGCTACGATATCGCTTTAAGCGGTGCTAAACCTGTGCCTGAGCCGACATCGATATTAGGTATATTGTCTCTCAGTGCTTGGGGTGCAGTTAGGCGAATGAAAAAAAAAGTTAAGCAATAGTAAGTTCGTTGTTTGCCAAAAATTGTTTTATCTTTTGAATAGTGTGAGTCTCTTAAATCTGGCTTATTTTTAACTAAAAAGTAAGTAGGTAGTTGCAAGCTTTTTAATCACTATCTGTAAATTTTTAACTTTAAAAATTTATTGAATTGGCAATTTGCCCAATTTAAAGACAATTAATTTAAGCATCATACTTCTAAGTATTAAAACAAATTTTTGGTGTAGTAAAAGTTCAAAGTTAGTTAACTGGAGGAGAAATCAATATGGTAAGCCAAAAAAATACTGTTCTAAGGAATTTGCCAAAAGTCCTCGCCCTAGGAGGATTAGTATTAGGAATCGCTATAAGTGCAGTAATTCTGCCGCAATACGCCAAGACTTCCGATCATGATGATGGCGAGGTTGATACTAAAGGTCGCAACCTCAATTTGACAGATTTATATGTATTTCGGGAAAAAGACCAAAATCCTCAAGCCAGTGATGGAGATTTAGTCTTTATTATGAATACAAACCCGCGATCGCTACCTCGTCAACAGTATTACTTCAGCACCAGAGCGCGGTACGAATTTAATGTTACCCGCGTTACAAATAATGATGCTACTCCTACGGGTAAACCAGATGTAACTTTGCGATTTGAATTTAGTGAACCCAATGCCAATGCTCAACAGGAAGTTAAACTAACTGCCCTACGCGGTGGTAGTACAAGTAACGTGGCAATGACAACGACTACCCCAATAATTAGTAACGCATCAAACCCAGTAGTTAAGCAGGTTTCAGTAGGTGGTACTAATTTAAGCGTGTTTGCCGGGTTGCGAGAAGATCCGTTTTTCTTTGATGTACAACAATATTTTCGAGTCCGGGCTGGAGCGCTAGGAATTGGGCCGGCAGTAGGTGGTTTTCGCCCCCCTAGTGAGGCCATTGACTTTGCTAGAGATTATAACGTCAATGCGATCGCTGTGCGCGTACCAATTAAATTCCTCCAAGGCTCAACTACAGCAACAACTTTTGATGTTTGGCAAACAATTTCTGTGGCGGGGGCGGGCAACAAATTTAATAAATTTTAACGGTTAGCTAGACCCCTCATCAAAGAAGGCTTAATTGTTTCTAATTACTTTCTCAACGCCCTAAAAAAGGTTGGACCTGACTTTTAAGCTGCTGCTTTAGCTGGTCAACAACCCGCCGCTAACATTGCTGCACCAATTGTTGGTGAAGCCGCAAAAACTCTAAAAGCTATTGGCAATAGTGACGAACGTACTAATGCGCTATTAGGAGCATTTTTACCGGATGTAATGCGAATTGACACCACTAAACCCAGTGGGTATGGTAATGAGCTTAATGACAAAGGTAGCCCGATTCGCGGTCGCTTGCTCAAGGATGATGTAGTAGATATTACATTAGGCGTATTGACTAATGGAGCAATTACCAGCGATAACGTCTCCTACGAGGGTATTCCAGGTAACCCAGCACAAGGACACAGTCCGTTAGTGACTTCCTTTCCTTACTTAGCTCTACCCAATTAGATCCGCTTTAACTTTTGATGCACTGCTAAACGCGAAAAAGCGCTTAGTAGTGCGGACTTTTTTGTAGAGATGACATGAAAGCTATTAATTGTGAAAAAAGTAAAAATGCAGCTCCAGCAGCCAGAAATCGTCTATGGTTGTTGCTTTTAATTGTGTTACCAGTTGCCAGTATCGGGCTAGGATTAGGTTTTTTAGATCGGACTAGAAGCGATCGCCCTTACCAATATAATTTGGTTCGTTCTTCATCAGGCACTGTTACTCTGGAATTAGGCAAAGAAATTAGTTTTTACCAACAACGTATCCGCCAAAATCCCGATGGTGGCTTAGATAGAGCTTTACTCGCTACAGCCTACCTAAAAATGGCTCGTGCTTCAGGAGATGTTAGTTGGTATTTGTTAGCAGAGCAAGCGGCTCAAGAGTCGCTGGCTAAATTGCCTTTTAGTAATGAAGGGGCAATTTTAGCATTAGCGAAAGTTGCAGAAGCTAGACATGATTTTGCAAAAGCAATCGAATTAGCCCAAAAAGCGCCTAGTGATAATGCTTTAGGAATCTTGGTTACGGCAAACCTAGCAATGGGTAAAGTTGATAAAGCCAACCAAGCGGCGGAAACTTTAGTCAAGCGAGTGCCTACTCTTGGATCTTTGACACTACAAGCTTTAGTACAAGTATCCCAGGGTAGAGACAAAGAGGCAATACAAAGTTTGCAGCAAGCTATAGCGATAGAAGAACCAGGCGAGACGGGTAGCTCGGTTTGGGCGCGGAGTCTTCTTGGTCGTCTGTACTATAAGCAAGGGCAACTAGAACAATCCCGCACGCTCTACACAGAAGCATTGAGAATAACTCCCCAATATCCTCCAGCACTTTTAAATCAAGCCCAGTTAGAGATTCGACTTGGCAACTACAAAGCCGCCGAGAAACTTTATTCGCAATTTTTTCAGTTGGTTAATGAGTCTCCCACCGTGTACGATCATGTCGTGCTGCGGGGAATGGCTCGCGTTCAGGACTTGCAAGGCAACTTATCCATAGGAGAAAAGTGGCGAAGTCAAGCCGAAGCAAAGCTGCGGGAAGATTTGGTTGGTTTCGGACATCGAAAGGAATTGGCACAGTTGTTGCTAGAAGGCGATCGCCCTGAAAGTGTAGCTGAAGCTCTGAAATTGATGCAGGCAGAAGTGCGCGATGATCGCCATGATCCAGAAACTCTGGCTACCTTAGCTTTAGCTCTTGGTCGTTCTGGGCGCTGGAAGGAAGCTCAACAAGTCATGAACCAGGCGCGGCACTGGGGCATCCGCGATGCGGGCATATTTTATCAATCAGGCACAATTGAACAGGTATTAGGCAACTCGTCCCAGGCTAATAACTTCTTTCGACTTGCTCAGGAAATAGACCCCCAATTTAACGAACAGGCTCAAAAAGCCGTGGGGCTTGGAGTCGGACTGGGTGTGAACTAAAAAAACTTATATTTGTGGTGAACTGATATGCAGGGAAAATGGCGGCTAGTTGGCTTAAGTATTATCTCGCTCATCGCCTCGCTTTTACTATCATTTACTTTTGCGAGTTCTAGTTATGCTCATTGGGCAGACTTGTCGGTGGCTGAAGTTATCGTCGGAGAAACAAAAACTCAAATAACTCTGACTTTTCCTACAGGTTTGACGGCGTTTGCCGACGACAATAAAGACAATCAGCTTTCAATTGCAGAAGTCCGCAGCCATAAAGCCCAGTTGCAAAGCTTTTTTGGCGATCGCCTCCGCCTGACTGATGAAAAAGGCGATCGCGCTGCAATGACTTTCACCTTACAAGAAGCTACCCAGACCGCTTTACAGGCTACGGCTGGTACTCATAGCACCTTGTTACTAGCCTACACCTGGCTCCAGCCCGTTCAAGAACTAAAGCTTTACTACAATCTATTTTTGCCGGGAGTATCTACGGCTCGTTGTCTGGCAACCATAATTTACCCTGAGCAGGTGCAAAACTATATATTCGATCCCAATAATCGCGAACTTTCCTTAATTGAGGGTTCGATATGGCAGCAAACGGGAACTTTGCTAATTGCGATCGCTGGTTCTTTCCTGTGGGGGGGAATGCACGCTATGTCTCCAGGGCATGGAAAAACAATTGTTGGAGCCTACTTAGTGGGGTCGCGGGCTACTGCCCAACACGCCGTATTTTTAGGGCTAACGACGACTATTACCCACACTCTGGCAGTATTTGCTCTAGGATTGATAACGCTTTTTGCCTCTCGCTTCATTGTCCCAGAACACCTATACCCCTGGCTCAGTTGCTTATCGGGTTTAATGGTAGTGGCGATTGGCTTGAATTTGTTTATTAGTCGATTGCGAAATACTCAATTTCATGGCTCAACGCACCATCACGCCCATGACGGACACTCTCATCACCACAACCATCATCATACTCATGACGGTAGTAACCATTCTCATTTACCCCCAATGACTGACGAAGCGCCCCCTAGTTGGCGTAGCCTGTTGACTCTAGGAGTTTCTGGCGGTCTTGTTCCCTGCCCTTCTGCCTTAGTTGTACTACTGAGTGCTGTTGCTTTAGGTCGTGTTGGTTTTGGACTTGTAATGGTTTTGGCGTTCAGTTTAGGACTAGCAGGAGTGCTTACTGGTTTAGGATTGCTCCTTGTTCGTACTAAGCGGCTATTTGATCGTCTACCGTTGCAGATGCGCTTAGTACGAGTATTGCCTGCTGCCAGCGCTTTTTGCGTGGCATTGCTTGGTCTGGGCATTACAACCCAGGCATTAATGCAAATTGGGCTGGTGCGATTTTAACTAGACAATTGGTAATTTTTTTGTATTCAAGAGAACCTAATGCGATCACAATTATTTTGGTGTACTGTTACTCTTTCTGTTGCTTTCATTCCATTTGTAAGTAAGTCTACTTTTGCTCGTCCCTTATCTACAAATTATCAATATCCAGAAGTCCTAAATCCCCAAATTAATTCGTCAATTTGTTACCTAGAAACTACAGATGGCAAGACGTTGAATCTCAACGCTTTATGTGCAAAAAAGGTCGAAAATTTAGACACGAGGTTAGCTCCTATATTTAAGCCTACCAATTCGGCAACAGAGACGAGCAGTTTAAGGTCTAGCAATAATTCTATTTCTACTAAGTGCTACTTTGTAGACAATAATGGTCGCCCCTGTAATACCAGCAATTAAAGGCAATATTCCCAGTATCTGCCCGGTTACTTAATTAATTTCCCATTGCCATAAAATATCTACCACCCGTATTATTCCAGCTTTTAGATGGCGGCGATAGGTGCTAAAAGGCAAGTTTAGTAACTCCGCCGCTTTTTCTTGAGTTAATGCAGGCTGCAAATAAGTACGATGCAAGACTCGGTAGAGTTTTTCGTCTCGTGGTGAAGATAAGAGCGATTCAACAGCTTGCTGCACCCTGGCTTGCAGGGCTGCAATGCGTTCTACCATTCCTGGAGCGTTAACTTTTTTTACTACTAAACGCGATCGCAGTAGCGGGTTTTTGTGCAGCGCATCAGCACGAGAAAAATTGCGTAATGCTTCTTGGACGGCTGCGCCAAATTCCGGTTGACTAAGCACTAACAAGGGTTCCGTCGGCTCGGTGGACAAAGCCTTTGCTTGAGCAGAGGCGTTAATTTCCCTTTGTGCTAATAGTTCCTGCCATGCTGAGGCTGATAATACTCGCCAATCATGTCCGTAAATTCCATAACTTCTGTCTCCAACTTGAAAATCCGCCTCCGGTAAGCGGGTTAAGTCTGCATAAGCAAACATTTCTGCCCAAAAATCCGGTTTTGCACAACAAAAAAATGTAAAGGCAAGGTCTTTGGTCAATCTATGGTGTTGGACAAAGTTGATAAAAATTAGGCTTTGCGTGGCTGAAACCTCTTGATAAGTATCTCTTGCCATCCAAAATCGGAATAACGTTACACCCTCCCCTGGCTGTAATGGAAGGCAATGGAGGTGTAAATAATTCTGGCAAGCGATCGCTCCTGGATCGGCATCTAAGTCTTCTTGACTAGCCCCGTGTAAAGCTATCATAATTACAAAGCCCGCCAACTGCTGTTGTGCATCCCGAAAAACGATCGCACCTTGGGGTTGCCTTGTCAGCCAGTGCACGGCTATTTTCGCGGATGTTTCGCCTTCATGTTCTGCCACTATTTTTAGTAGTGCTGGCTTGTCTGTCTCTCTCAGCACATCCGTTAGCAAGCTACTGTTTTCTTGCCAAATAAACCGAGGACGCACCGCCGAATTATCGCGATGCAGGAAAATGTAATCGAATAATACCCGATGCTGCTTTTGACCTTGGGTTTGCTGTAAGCGCAGCGTGTAATAATTACGAGCGCGTTGATGCAACTCGGCGTACCAATCACTATTACGCCACCGCACGTCAGCAATTAATACTTCTCTAGCTAAATCATGGGGAAATAACCCAAGCTGTCCTGATTCAATAAACGATAATTCCCGCAACCACTCAAATAATCCATGAACATCTCCCTGATTTAGCATTTGTGCTAATACGGTTTCTGTAGTTATCCGTACTAAAGCACAGGCTTCTAAAGCCATACGGTGGGCGGGTGTTGGTACATCCTGGACAAATCTTCGCAGTAAAGTTTTAATCACATCTGGCATAGCTTCTGGTTGAAACGAGATTTGTCCATCTTGGGCAAGTACATCAGCAATTAGTGACAGAGCTAGAGGATAACCATGAGTGAAATCTACAACGGTTTGGTGGGCAGTTTCCGGGATATCTCGTTTAGTAAGGTAATTTTGGCTTTCATTAGGGCTGAGGTTGCGTAAGGGCAAAGTATGAATTAAGGCTTGCCAGCCATCATCGGTGCGCCAAGCTGGTGAAGGGGCTTGACGACTAGCTATAATTATTAGGGTGTTCTCTGATAATTGCGGTAGAAATACTTCCCGTATCCACTGGTCTAACGGTGTTAAAACTTCGTAAGTATCGAGGAAAATGACTTGTCGTTCGTTTTGACAAGCAAGTTTTTGTAAAGGAGACTGGGGGGTATCTAGACTTAGTACTACTTTTAAAGCATTAATAAAGGATTCTGGTGTCGGATCTATATTACGTGCATCTAAATAAATTGTTTGTACATAGCTACTACTTAGACGATTAAATTGTTTGAGTAAACTTGTTTTGCCGACACCACCAGGACCAAATATATAAAGTAGATAAAAAGGTAATTCCGAAGCAGCGATTGCTTGTGCAAACAATTCAAGTTCGCTCTGACGTCCTACAAATCGGTGATTTCGCTCTGCATCCAAACGTTCTGCTAGAGACGGTAACATTAGCCCTTCCTGTATCAACTATTAATTAATTATCTATGCTGGGGGTATAAAGGCGAATGTTCAATTCCAATTAATTTGGCTGTTGGATAGTGTCTGTTACTTTTTAGCTACTTATGTATTGTTGCATTTCCAAAGCTCTAGCGCGATTGATAGAGATCCTCCCTAGGGTGTATTTATATCGTAAAACCAAATGCTGTCCGTTTCCCCTAGGGGTAGTGCTAAACAAGTAATGATGTATTGTAATAATGAACAAAATACCAAATCGCACCAATGTGATTCTCTAATGATTTGGAGAAAGACAATGTTTTTCGTACCAAACGAGACACTCTTTGTCTGAG
>NZ_JBYCCV010000125.1:0-9417 GCF_057473825.1 Aliterella sp. E5.1 | reverse complement strand
TCGTCGGGTAGCTACTCGTTATGAAAAACGAGCCGAAAACTACCTAGCAATGCTGATGATTGCGGCGATTCTTATCTGGTTAAAATAGCTCATTACGCTACATCCAGACTTTGCAGATACGCCCTAGATCGAATATCATCGTCAAAGCCCGACAAAATTAATTCGTCATTGTCCATCATCGTAACTTCGACACCAAAAGCATTCATTATGCTGGAAAATTCCACGCCAATATAGCCACTACCTACAATTGCTAGGCGTTTGGGTAGCTGCGGTAGTTGAAACATCTCGCGGGACGTAATGGCGTATTCTATTCCTGGTAAATCTGGTTTATTTGGGTGTCCGCCTACAGCAATTACTATTTTATCGGCGGTAACTTTGCGCTTATCAACTTCTACAGTGTGGGAATCGATAAAAGTTGCTTTACCTCGTAGTAATTCTATACCTGCTTTTTGAAACTGTTGTTTATAGGAATTGTTGCGCTGTTCAACTTGCTTTTGCACGGCTTCTATCAAACGCGACCAGTCAAAGGTTCTACCAACATTATCCCAACCGTAATTGGATGCTACTTGATTTTGCAAAGCGAAGTCAGCAGCATAGACAATAAACTTTTTTGGAATGCAGCCACGATTGATACAAGTACCGCCAATAGTCTCTTGTTCAGCGATCCGCAACACGTTTACCATAAGACGTGGCTTGTTTAGCCGTCGCTGAACCTCCTGGACCTGTACCAATCACAAATAAATCGTAATCAAAGGCCATAAGTTAAGTTTCAGAGCATTTTATCTAGAAACATATTTGCCTTAAGCTATCGACTCAGACAACAACCCCATGACGGATTTAGGATTTTTTTGGCAGCAGTCCCATGTCTTTTAAAATATTTCTCGTAATTTCAATCCTTGCTTTGATATCTTTTGGTTCGGCGATGTCTAGTTGAGTGGCAAAAAAATAGGTATTACCATTGCGTTCTAAGTAACCTACATACCAACCAACTTCGGACTCTACGCCTGTTTTACCTCGCAATACATAATCTTCCGTTTTCTCCATAGTGATAATATTTTTGACAATTGCGATCGCTCTAGGGGAAAAAGGCAGCTTATTATTATGCAGTTTCACTAAAAAATCTACTTGCTCTTTGGGACTGATGCGTAAGTCTCCCTGCAACCAAAATTTATCTATTCCTCCACCAATATCTCGATTACCATAGTTGGTTAAATTAATATAATTCTGCATTCGTTTTTCTCCAATGCGTCTTGCTAGTTCTTGATAAAACCAGACGGCGGAGACTTTGATTGCAGTTTTCATAGTGTGATCTTGATTCCACTGGGGAATCTCTCTTTTTACGCCATCCCATTTAATAACTTCGTTTTCATCTTTTACTACACCAGTTTCTAGCGCAACTAGCGAGTTAAAAATTTTGAAAGTAGAAGCAGGAACATAAGGAGTATTTGCTCGTTTGGCGTTGTAAACCAAATACCGATCTTTTTTGAGGTCATACAGTACAAAAGTTCCTTTGACACCTGCTTGCTGAAAATATTTGCCAAAGTCAGGTCTTTCTTGCCATTTACTTTGTTTTTGCCGAACTATGCTTTGATTAGCTACAGTTTCCGCTACAAGAGGCGGTAGTAAACTAAGACTTAATAGAGCAAAAACACAGCATTTAAGGAGTAAAAGCATTTGATTCGTCCCTTCTAGTCAATTTTGCTAACCAGAACGAGTAGTTTATAAAATTGTTCCATAATTACTTCTATATTTTTGAATAGCCTATTTAGGTTTCCAGTAATTATTAATATCTGGATTATTGTCGTAGTTTTTCGTTGCAGTTTTTACATCGGAAATGTGCTGATATGCCCATTCACCAATTATTGCTAATGGTTCAACAAGAGTAACCCCTAGTGGAGTGAGTGAATATTCAACTCGTGGAGGAACAGTTGGGTATACCTCTCTATGAATCAATCCACATCGCTCTAAGTTTCGCAGGGTTTGGATTAACATTTTAGGCGACACTCCAACAATTTGTTGCTTAAGTTCGCTATAGCGTTTTTTCCCTTGAGTTAAAGCATAAACAATCAAAATCGTCCATTTATTTGCAATATGCTCTAGCATTAGATGCCCAGCGCAGTTTGTACCAAACAAATCCATTTGGGCAACCCGCTCTAAAGCAGGCTGAGGTTGATAGCTCAGTGGGGGATCGTTGGCATCAATATTTAAAGCCATATTTACCAAAAAGTAACTATTGCACCTTTCTGTAAATCCTTACAGCCAGGAATACTGCAATGGTACTAAATAAATGTTCCTTCTTCTGCTAAAACAAAACTATGAAGGCTTTAGTAATTAAGCAATTTGGTTCCCCAGAAAATTTCCAAGAGACAGATTTGCCTATTCCAGATGTTATTCCTAATAGTGTCTTGATTCGAGTTGCTGCTACAAGCGTTAATCCAGTTGATTACAAAATTAGACAAGGTATCGTTACAGATATTGCACCCAATTTTCCAGCTATTTTACACGGAGATGTTGCCGGAATTATTGAAGATATTGGCGAAGGAGTAGATGGTTTTAAAGTTGGAGATGAAGTTTATGGCTGTGCTGGCGGGGTAAAAGATCTGGGTGGCGCGTTGGCTGAATATATGTTGGCTGACGCTAACTTAGTCGCTCATAAACCAGAATCAGTAACGATGGTAGAAGCGGCGGCTTTACCCTTGGTTTCAATCACTGCTTGGGAAGGACTTATTGATCGCGCACGGGTTCAGCCAGGGCAAAAAGTCTTAGTTTACGGAGCAACAGGGGGTGTAGGCTCCATCGGTGTTCAATTAGCAAAGTGGTCAGGAGCAACGGTATACGCCCTAGTTTCTAGTGATGAGAAAGCAGAGATCGCTCGGCGTTTGGGTGCGGATTTTACCATTAACTACCAACAGCAATCTGTAGAGGAATTTGTTGCGAAATATACGGGCGGTCAGGGTTTTAATGTAGTGTTTGATACAGTTGGTAATGACAATCTTCAAAATGCCTTCAAAGCTGCAAAACCCAATGGAACCATTGTGTCTACGGTTTCTTTGTCATCGCAGGATTTAACGTTGCTTCATATCAAAGGACTAACTTTACATCTTGTTTTTATGCTGATTCCTATGCTATTTGGTATGGGTCGCGTTTATCATGGCGAAATTCTCTCAAAATTAGCTCATTTAGTAGATAAAGGGAAAATAAGCCCACTTCTAGATTCCAAAATTTTCAACATGGCTGACGTTGCTGCTGCTCATAAATACGCTGAGTCAGGTAGAGCAATTGGTAAGGTTGTGCTGACGCAATTAATAAACGCTTAGTGAGAGGCTACGCCATGACTCAACTTACGGTTGTCGTTAAGATCCGAGCAAAGCGAGGTTCGGAAGCATTGTTGCATCAAGAATTATTGCAGTTGATTGAGCTTACTTTATTGGAGGATGGATGTCTTGGTTACGATCTGCATCGTGCTATTGATGATATCGCAGTGCTTTTATTTTACGAGAACTGGGTAAGTCAGGAACTTTGGCAACAGCACATGGCATCTCAGCACATTAGCGCCTTTCAGAAAAATACGGAAGAATTAATCGAAGATTGGGAATTACTTTTGATGAAACTTAAAAACTAGAACTTTAGCCCTTAATTAGGCGATGAGATCGCCTTTTACTAATTAAATCGTACCGAATATAGTCTACGAAGTTTTAAGTAAATTGGCGGCTAATTCCATAGCCTGGGCGGGATTAGAGATTTTACCTTCAATTTGAGCGATCGCAATTTCATTCAATAATTCCCCAACAACGGGACTAGGCGGTATGTTCAAAGCTTGCATCAAGTCTTTGCCGTTAATCAGTAATTGTGGATGAGCAACCGGATCGTTTGGCGAGAGATAGCAATTAATTAAGGGAGTTAGGTTGTCTTTTTGCGTCCCCTTTGCCACTGCTAGAACGGCTAAGACCGGAAAAACTGCCCCTGCTTGACGAAACAATAAATATTGGTCTTTCAAGGTTAAATTGTCGGCTTTTGCTTGCAATTGCGGTAATAATTTAAGTGCTGTTGTGACTGCGCGAATTTCTGCACGGCTGTATGTTAATTGCTGTAGTTCAATTTCTGCTTGTTCGGGATTATTACTAACTAAACAGGCTATTTTGGCAATTGCCAACCAAGTAGTTTTAAGTGTGTCGCTTAAAGCTTGAAATAAAGGTAATTGAGGAAGGGAAAGGGCGGCGGAGTCTACCAGTGCTAAAGTTTCATACTGCTGCTGGGTGCTGTGAGGAAACCAAATATTTATTAATCCATCTTCCCAAGCACTTTTTAACCAAGGAGTACCTTTAAGACTATTTAATAGATAGTTGAGTTCTACTCGTACTCTTTCGGGAGCAATTTTACTCAATAATGGTGCAAGAGTGCGAATAGTTGCTTGAGTTTCTGGCGCGATCGCAAAACCCAATTGGGCAGCTTGGCGGTATGCTCGTAATAGCCGCAATGGATCGTCTTGTAAATTGGCTTTCGATACCATCCGCATAATGCGGTTTTGCAAATCTTTGTAACCTTTTAAAGGATCGATAATTTCTTTGGTGTGAGGATTGTAAGCGATCGCATTTACAGTAAAATCGCGCCGATATAAGTCTTCCTCTAACGTCTCTCCTTGTTGTTGGGCAAAGTCTACGGTAGCTTGCTTAAATACAACTCTAGCAATTTGGCGATCGGCATCCAACAATACAAACCCAGCTTTGTAGTAACTAGCCATTTTTCGAGCTATTTTTACTGCGTCTAGCAAAACAAAATCTAAATCTAAATATTCAGATTCTCTTTCTAGCAAAGCATCTCGTACCGCACCACCTACCAAATAAGCATTTTGAGGTATCCAGGCTGAGTCAAAGCACCAAGATTGGGGAGACAATGCAGAAGACATAAGGCACAAAGCAAAGATATTGATACCCAACACTCCCTAAGCGAAATGTTAAGATCCAGATCGTGCGGGGTTTTGGTTAAGTTAAAATCCCGACTAGGGTTTGCAACAGATTAACAGAAAAATCCTCTGGAGTTGGATTATGTGTATTTGTATAAACTGCCATTATGTCGATCGCTGCATTACCTATAATGCAGTAGAGCATCAGCATCAACAGCCGCATTTGACAGAAATGCCCGATTTTGAACCAAACGAACCCTCGATCAATGTGAATATTCGCACTACAGATGAGGAAATTCAAATGGAGTGGGATGTAGTTGGTTGCTTGAGTTTTAAGCAAGAAATAGGCAAATGGGCGAAACTACGACCAGGCGAATTAGTACCAACGTGAAATACGGCTTAGCTATTCATACCACCAGTTCAGAACTTGGCTTAGCTGTAAGCAACTTCAACGATGACTCGCGCTCTCAAGTATGGGATTTAGGGCGGAGTCTCTCTACTCATTTACACTATCATTTGGCTGACTATATCCAGCCGCAAACTTGGGCAGATTTAGGCTTTATTGCTGTAGCTAAAGGACCTGGTAGCTTTACCAGCACTCGAATTGGGGTAGTTACAGCCCGTACTTTGGCGCAACAGTTAGATGTACCTTTATTTGCGATATCTAGTTTGGAGGCGATCGCACGGGCAGAAAAAACAGAAAATGCGATCGCTGTCCAAATTCCCGCCCAAACAAACCTTGTATATGCAGCTATTTATTCGGGTGCAACGGCGCTATTGCCAGATAGCTTGATGACGGTGGAAGCTTGGCAAAAAACCTTAGAAACTTGGCATACACCTTATCAACTAATTAAAGCTGAAGATGGTTTAGGGGCAACAGTTACGAGTGTTTTAGAAATTGCTGGCGTGCAATGGCAAAAAGGAAAATGCCCCTATTGGATAGATGCTTTGCCTTTTTACGGTCAATCGCCAGTTTAAGAAAACATGGAAATACCCCAAAAACATTTACGCAGGCTGATGTTTTTGGTTGTAGCTACTTTAGCGTTAGGTATTTTCTTTCGTGTCACCAATATCGGGCAAAAAGTGTATTGGCATGACGAAGTATTTACTTCTGTTCGGGCAGCAGGCTATACCGGAGAAGAAATTATTGCTCAAGTCTTTACTGATATTCCTATTTCTCCTGATACATTATTGCAGTATCAAAAGCTTGACCCAAGGCGCAGTTGGGATAAAACTTGGCATTCTCTAACTACTCATCCCGAACATCCGCCATTGTATTACTTATTAGCACGGCTGTTTATGGAGTTACTTGGTAGTAATGTAACAGCCGTGAGAAGCTTGTCAGTAGTATTTAGTTTACTAGCATTTCCCGCGCTGTATTGGCTTTACCTTGAACTATTTGGGCAGTCAAAAGGACAATGGATAGCGATCGCAATATTTGCCGTTTCACCCTTTCATATTCTTTATGCCCAAGAAGCGCGTCAATCTAGTTTGTGGACGCTTGTAACTCTGCTTTCGTCGGCGGCTTTGTTCCGTGCTATGCGCGTTCAAACTTGGGTAAGTTGGGGATTGTACGCGGTAACTGTAGCTTTAAACCTATATACTTTTTTGCTTTCAATACTGGTGTTGATGTGTCACAGCATTGTTGTACTTGTGGCGCGTCCTTTTGCTTGGCAAACTGTGCAACGATTTTTACTCGCTTTATTAGCGGGTGCGATCGCTTTTACACCTTGGATTATTGTCTTAATTCAAAATTGGCTAAGTTTAGAATCTAAAACTGCTTGGACAAAAACATTACCGCCTAGGGAATTACTCATAAAACTGTGGGGACTGCACATTAGTAGCAGTTTTATTGATTTTGGACTTCCCTTAGACAACGTGTATACCTACTTTGTGCCGCCCTTAGTTTTATTATTGGTAAGCTATGCTCTTTGGATACTTTATTATCCTGTACCGCTCCCTACTTGGTTGTTTGTGGTGCTGCTAATTGGCTTACCTGCAAGCGCCCTAATCTTGCCAGATCTTGTTATTGGTGGACAACGATCTAGTCATACTCGTTACTTTGTGCCAATGCTGATTGAAGTCCAATTAGCGATCGCTTATTTAGTTAATTATCTACTCCAGCACTCCCAATTTCTACAACGTCAATTTGGGCGCGTACTATTAGCGGTAATTTTAACTGTGGGTGTTATTTCTTGTGCTACTAGCTGGCAATCATCGACTTGGTGGAATAAAGGCATTAGTTACGGTAATTCAAGCGTTGCAGTGTTTCTCAATAGCCAAGATAAACCTATAGTTATTAGTAGCCTCGGAGATACAACTCTAGGTAATGCGATTTCCTTAAGCTATTTAGTCAAAGATAATGTTAGGTTTCAGTTGGTCGTCGATCCAGTTGTGCCAACAGTTTCGCCCAGAGGAAACAATTTTCTTTTTTACCCTACTCAGACTCTACTTGAGAGTTTACAAACTACATACTCCTTTGAGCCTGTGGAATACAATAAACTACCGTTACCTGCTCATTTATTAAAACTGGTTAATCGGTAAAGTAAGATAATCTTCCCTCCTGCATTTACTAACCTCATGCTTTGCGACTATCTGGTACAAATTCTTACTGCCCGTGTTTATGATGTTGCCCAAGAAACGCCCCTGGAATACGCCCCCAACCTATCAACGCGACTAAATAATAAACTTTTGCTTAAGCGCGAAGATATGCAATCAGTTTTCTCTTTTAAACTACGGGGTGCTTACAACAAAATGGTAGGGCTATCGCCAGAGAAACTAGCCCAGGGAGTAATTGCCGCTTCTGCCGGAAACCATGCCCAAGGAGTAGCTTTAGCTGCCCGTCAGCTAAAAACGAAGGCAATTATTGTCATGCCTGTAACTACTCCCCAAGTCAAAGTAAATGCGGTCAAAGCGCGGGGCGGTGAGGTGGTACTGCATGGCGATACTTATGACGATGCTTATATTTATGCCCGTCAGCTAGAAGTAGAAAAAGGTTTAACTTTTATTCATCCCTTCGACGATCCCGACGTAATTGCTGGGCAGGGAACAATTGGTATGGAAATTTTGCGCCAATACCAGCAACCTATTCATGCAATTTTTGTGGCGATTGGGGGTGGTGGTTTAATTTCCGGGATTGCGGCGTATGTAAAAAGGTTGCGCCCCGAAATTAAAATTATCGGGGTTGAACCTGTAGATTCTGATGCGATGAATCAATCGCTAAAAGCAGGGAAAAGAGTTCGATTGTCTCAAGTCGGCTTATTTGCAGATGGAGTTGCGGTGCGGGAAGTAGGGGAAGAAACCTTCCGATTGTGCCAGCAATATGTCGATGAGATTATTTTGGTCAATACTGATGCTACTTGTGCGGCAATTAAAGATGTATTTGAGGATACTAGGTCAATATTAGAACCTGCCGGGGCATTGGCGATCGCCGCAGCTAAAGTTTACGTCGAAAGAGAGCAAATTGAAAATCAAACCTTAGTTGCGGTGGCTTGCGGTGCAAACATGAATTTCGATCGCCTCCGCTTTGTAGCTGAAAGAGCAGAATTAGGCGAACGCCGAGAAGCTATTTTTGCGGTGGCAATTCCTGAAGCAAGAGGAAGTCTGCGTAAGTTTTGCGAGTGCTTAGGTAGACGCAACTTGACAGAATTTAGCTATCGAATTGCAGATGAACAAGAAGCACATATTTTTGTGGGCTTACAAATTCAAAACCGTGCTGATGCTGCTTTGATGGTAGAAAACTTTGAAGCGCATGGGTTCAAAACTATCGATCTCACCGATGACGAATTAACAAAGTTGCATTTGCGGCATATGGTAGGCGGGCGATCGCATTTAGCCGATAATGAACTACTCTACCGCTTTGAGTTCCCCGAACGTCCTGGCGCATTAATGAAATTTGTGGGTTCTATGAGTCCCGACTGGAATATTAGCTTATTTCACTACCGCAACAACGGCGCAGATTACGGGCGAATTGTTGTAGGCGTACAAGTTTCCCCCGACGAGATAGTACAGTGGCAATCTTTTCTTGATAACTTAGGCTATCAGTATTGGGATGAGAATACAAACCTGGCATACAAGCTATTTTTGAGATAGCCCACCTAGGGTTAAAACCCGCTTGCTTATAGCTAAATTCGGCTGAAGCCGACTAATGAATTTAGTATAAAGTGTCTATTTTTTACCACCCTTGCATTTCTACTAACTCTATACATAGACTATCAATTCGTTGCAGATTGGGGCTAGAGGGTAGGGTTGATTGTTGCATAGCTTCATCCATTTGAGCAATTAAATCCTCTGCCATTTTCATTACTTGCTCGTAAGTATATGCGCCTTGCAAAATAGCTTTTAATTCGTCTACATCTCCGGCTATTTTGCGATTAACAATTACCTTATACCAATTCTGAATGAAGGTGCGCTAAATTAGCATAAGTGTAAGGGGAAAGGAAAAGTTATGAGTCGTCCGTTCCAAGTGGAGATATCTGAAAGCAAAGAAATGTTGGAGAAAGCACTCAAATATG
>NZ_JBYCCV010000124.1:0-9798 GCF_057473825.1 Aliterella sp. E5.1 | reverse complement strand
TTACTTCAATTGGATTTGGCAGCATAGTCGGTTCAAGTCCACTGCCGCACAACGAGCAGGATTAACCTCTCGACCATGGACTTGGAATGATATCGTGACCTATCCCACAATAATCTGACGCACTACCTTTTTCAGCATGGAGTTTGTCAACGTAGGCGTGTAAAGCTTCCTCCTCACCTCGGTGTGTTAACACGTAAACTCGAAGCTCCGTCACAATCATAGTAGTAAAATTTGGTTACGCTCATATTACCTACCTCCCTTGCTCCCAACTCCAAAGTTACACTAGAGAAATGTAAACAAGTGTAAAGGTAACAATGGAAACAATCACACTAGGGCAAAGTAGTATAGCAGTGCCACCATTATGTATTGGTACGTGGGCTTGGGGAGATAAGCTGTTTTGGAGCTATGGCAGCGATTACGACGAAAAACAGCTAAAAGAAGCTTTCAGCGCCGCTCTAGAAGCGGGTACAACTTTCTTTGATACGGCGGAAATTTATGGGTTGGGGCTATCGGAAGAACTTTTAGGGCAATTCATGAAGCAGAGCGACAAGCAAGTGCAAATTGCAACTAAATTTGGTCCTTTACCTTGGCGTTTTACCGCTCAATCCGTCTCAGAGGCTCTAACAGAAAGCCTCAAACGCCTCCAAGTAGAGCAAGTAGCGTTGTATCAAGTGCATTGGCCCTTTAGCTTTTTGATGAGCCAAGAAACCCTCATGAATGCCTTAGCTGATGAAGTTCAACGCGGTAGAATTGGCGCAGTGGGTGTAAGCAACTACTCCGCCCAGCAAATGCGAGAAGCACACAAAATTTTAGATCTTCGCGGTGTACCTTTAGCTGTAAACCAAGTTCGTTACTCGCTGCTAACTAGACAAATTGAAAGTAGTGGGATAACGGCTACAGCAAAACAATTAGGCGTTACTTTGCTTGCTTATAGCCCTTTAGCCCAAGGAAGACTAACGGGCAAATATCGCCCCGATAGTTCCGAAAAACCTACAGGCGCTAGATCCTTCGATCCCCAATTTAGTAAGGCGGGATTAGAAAAAATTGAACCAGTGGTAGCCTTGCTTAGACAAATTAGTGAAAAACGTGATCGCACTCCCGCTCAAGTTGCCCTCAATTGGCTAATTGCCCAAGGTAATATAGTAGCAATTTCGGGCGCAAAAACAGCCCAGCAAGTCCAGCAAAATGCTGGCTCGTTGGGCTGGAAACTAACTAATGATGAACTGGAGCTAGAACAAGTTAGCCGTCCTTGGCTCCATTAAAGGACAATAGGGAAGAAAGTTAATTTCCTCCCTAATACCTTAGTTATTTTTCGATACTGATGGTTGCCCAGAACGCTTAATTAAGACTGGCTTAGGTGAAGAAATCCTTTCTTCTTCAGCATTTACCGCGTCTGACTGCATCCAAGTAGGACGAGTTTTGTCATAAGCCATCTGTAAAGCTGCTGCCGCGATCGCATGAGCGTCGTATTCTTCGCTCAATTCACGCACAATGGGTAAAAATGATGCCAATCTTTCGCCAGATAAAGCTTCTTTTACTTGAACTTGCAGCCTTTCAATTTGCCGAGATTCAATTTGCGCTCTAGTTGGAATTGTATTTATTTTCCAGTTTTGGCGGACGTGGCGTTCGATTTGCTGCTGTTTGCGGCGCTCAAAGGTCTGGACTACAGAAATTGCTGTCCCTTCATTACCCGCTCTACCTGTACGACCAATCCGGTGAACGTAGGTTTCTACGCTGTCGGGTAAGTCGTAGTTAATTACATGGCTCAACTGATCTACATCCAAGCCTCTTGCCGCAATATCGGTAGCAATTACCCACCGGACTTGCTTATTGCGGAAACGACTTAATAGCCGCTCTCTAGCTTGCTGAGTCAAGTCTCCGTGGTATTCGTCCGCGCTATGACCAGCATTTTGTAATTGGTTAGTCAATTCTGCTGCCGTGCGACGGGTGCGAACAAAAATTAGTGCTGATTCTGGATCTTCTAGTTCCAAAATTGACTGTAAAGCTCTAGCTTTTGTCCATTGGCGGGGTACTATGTAAGCTACTTGATTGATTTTTGTTGGTGCGGCTTTGGGCTGCTCTACCGTAATTGTTACGGGGGACTTCAAAAATCTGGCAACTAAGTGGCGAATAGTTACGGGCATTGTTGCCGAGAATAAAGCTGTTTGGCGCTCTGCGGGGGCTGACTTGAGGATTTTCTCCACATCATCAATAAAGCCCATGCTCAACATTTCGTCGGCTTCATCCAACACAAACCATTTAATTGATTCTAGTTTTAAGTTTCCGCGCTCTAGTAAGTCGATTACTCGTCCGGGTGTTCCTACAACTATTTGTACACCACGCTTGAGTTGCAGCATTTGACGGTCAATAGATTGTCCGCCATAAATTGCCGCTACTCGGATGTCTTGATTGCCTACAAAGCTAGTGATTGCAGTACAAACTTGCACCGCGAGTTCGCGAGTAGGAGTCAAAATTAAAGCTTGCACTCCTTTTTGAGTGCTATCAATTTGCTCTAATATTGGCAGGGCAAAAGCGGCTGTTTTGCCTGTTCCTGTTTGCGATTTTGCTACTACATCATTGCCCTTCAGTACTTCAGGAATTGCTTGGGCTTGGATGTTGGTAGGCTCGGTAAATCCTAGGCTTTCTAATTGGCTAACACGAAATGCCGAAAGTCCTAAGCTTTCAAAGGAAAGAGTCATTTATTCTCCTAATGTTTACGTTTAGATAATGATCTTTGTATGAGCGTTTTACGGGATTTTATGCGGTGGAATCGGTTCCACGCTTTTAGTTGTAACTATTAACTATTTGCCCGTATAAGTCGTATATGTCAGCATCCAAGATTGTTACTGGCACAATCGAGCCTAGCGCGGCTTTGCCTTGGACGTAGACTAAACCATCTACTTCGGGCGAAAACCGAGCGGAACGTCCAATCAATTCTCCAGTTTCGGGATTTTCTTGCTCAATTAGTACGTCTACTACTTGACCGATTTCCTGCTGGTTTTTTTGTAACGAAATTGGTTGCTGGAGTTCCATCAACTCATCTCGTCTTGCCTCCATGACTTCTTGGGGCAATTGATTGGGTAATTTATAAGCAGGGGTTTCTTCTTCTGGTGAAAAAGTAAATACTCCTACATGATCGAATTGATGGCGCTTTACAAACTGTAACAAATGTGTGTAATGTTCGTCTGTTTCGCCAGGAAATCCAACGATAAAAGTCGTCCGCATGACTGCTTTTGGCAAAGCTGCTTTCAGTTTTTCAACGATCGCATCGTTAATCGCGCCTTGCCAAGGCCGATTCATTGCCCGTAATATTTCCGGGTGAGAATGCTGTAAGGGCAAGTCTAAGTAAGGTAAAACGTTGGGTGTTGCGCAAATCGCTTCAATTACTTTAGGTGTTAACCCCGTAGGATAGGCGTAGTGCATCCGAATCCAAGGAATATCTACTTTACCAAGTTCCTTTAATAACTGGGCTAACTTTGGTTCGCCGTACAAATCTAAGCCGTAGTTGGTAGTAATTTGGGAAATTAAGATAATTTCCTTTACTCCTTGGCTTGCTAGTTGCTTGGCTTCGGTGACGATAGATTCAATAGAACGCGATCGCTGATTTCCCCGCAAGTGCGGAATAATGCAAAAAGCACAGCGATAATCACAACCTTCTGCTATGCGTACGTAGGCTACACCTTCAGTGGTCGTCCGGTAGCGGGGTGTTGTCTCATCGGCGATATAGGTTGGTTCGGGGGAAACTAGCTTTACTCTTTCTCCTGCTTGTACCCGCGAAATTACATCGACAATTTTGTGGTAGTCGCCAGTACCAACTACGGCTACGGCTTCTGGCAATTCGTCTAATAGTTGCTCTTGGAAATGCTGCGCCATGCAGCCTGTAATCACAATTTTCTTATCTGCTTCGGCAAGTTCTACCAAAGTCCTTACAGATTCTTCTCTTGCTGATTGAATAAAGCTACAGGTGTTGACAATAACATAGTTTGCTAACTCTTCATTACTGTCTACATTGTACCCTGCCTCTACCAGCAGTCCTAGCATATGCTCGGTGTCAATTCGGTTTTTCTCGCAACCTAGATGTGAAATTGCTATGGTTGGCTTATCTCCCATAAAGTGAAATAACGCTCGTATGAAGTTAACGCGATGCTCCTGAGTGTGACTTTAGGCGCGAAGAAGTTTAATTCTTCATAGCTGTATAATCAACTTAGGAGGCTAAAAAATGCCGTTTGTAGCGGGGCTTAGTCGATGAAACTGTATTTCTTTAAACTTTATAATTTTTAAACTTTAAAGCACCAATTTAGATTTTGGTATAGGATACCGTACTTTACCCTAGAGATAGGCTCATCTCACAGTAACGCTTGGCGTAGTAGTGGTAAGCCTTTAATTAGCAGGAGTGGCAAACTCCTGTTCTTGCATCGTTTTTATCTTAACATATCTTATGGGTACTTTACGGCTCAATTTTCCAATTCTGGGAAAAAGGCATAATAAAGACCTGTTTGTGTAAAAATTTAACGGAACTTTAGCTAACCAGTAGTTGGCTGAATTCAGATAGGAAAGAAGTGGACTTAAATCGGCTATTTAAAACCCCAAATCCGATCGTTGGTGTTGTTCATCTACTGCCTTTGCCTACAGCGCCCCGATGGGGAGGTAGCCTTAAAGCTGTAATCGATCGCGCAGAGCAAGAAGCAACGGCTTTAGCTAGTGGCGGAGTTAATGGCATTATTGTCGAAAATTTTTTTGATGCGCCGTTTACAAAAAGTCAGGTAGATCCGGCGGTGGTCAGTGCGATGACGATTGTTATCGATCGGTTGATGAATTTAGTAACTTTGCCGATTGGGATCAATGTGTTACGCAATGATGCTCATAGCGCGATCGCAATTGCTAGTGTGGTCAAAGCGCAGTTTATCCGGGTAAACGTGCTTACCGGGGTAATGGCGACTGACCAAGGGCTAATTGAGGGGGCGGCGCATCAATTGCTGCGTTATCGTCGAGAATTGGGCAGCGATGTGAAAATATTTGCCGATGTGTTGGTCAAACACGCTAGACCTCTGAGTTCGCCAAATCTTACGGTGGCTGTGCAAGATACTATTGAGCGGGGTTTGGCAGATGGGATCATCTTATCGGGTTGGGCAACGGGTAGTCCGCCAAATCTGGAGGATTTGGAGTTGGCAAGTGCGGCGGCTAAAGGTACTCCAGTTTTTATTGGTAGTGGCGCAAATTGGGAAAATATTTCGACGTTGATGTCCGCCGCCGATGGGGTGATTGTCTCTAGTTCTCTCAAGCGTCACGGGCGGATAGAACAACCAATAGATCCCAACCGAGTTAGTCAGTTTGTGGAAGCGGCTACAATCGCTAAGTCTCCTTTACCTTCGGTAACACCTGATTCTGTTACCTTACGAGCATAATTAAAGTAAGTTATGCTGCCTGTATTGTCTGAAGAAAAACCAAAATATGGGGGGTCTGCCCCCCAAACCCCCCATTGGGGGACGAGTTGCCTCCCCCAAACCCCCTGCAAACAATATCTTGTCTATGAGTCTACAAGTCTCGTGCGTTCAGCAGTGTTCGGGTGAAGATTATTGAAAATGAAAATAAGCAAAATTATAGGGCTGGCTTTAAGAAAAAATAAAGTCCGATCTTTGAAAATAAAAGCTTTTTAGGGTGGCAAAAGGTTAATTTTTAATTGCTGTAAGTTTTAGTTATCGTAGTTTATTCAATAAATATTAGGGTTATTTTAATGAGTCGCCGTCGTTCTATTCCTTGGATTCATCGCTGGTCGCGTCCCATAATTGCTGCGATCGCCGGATTTGGAGCTTTGACTACTGCTTATCTCACTGTGGCTAAGCTTTCTCTAAATCCTGCGGCTTGTCCGACAAAAAGCTGCGATTTGGTTCTCTCTAGTCCTTACGCGGAAGTTTTTGGTCAGCCTTTGGCTTTGTTTGGGTTTTTGGCTTATGTTAGTATGTTGATCTTTGCTTTGGCTCCTTTGGCAGTGGATGCCGCAAAAAATAAAGATTTGCATAACAAAATTGAGAATACAACTTGGCTATTGCTCTTGGCTGGCGCGATCGCGATGACGGTTTTTAGCAGCTATCTCATGTATCTGCTGGCTTTTGAACTGAAAGCTTTGTGTATCTACTGTCTGGCTTCGGCGCTGTTTTCCCTTAGCTTGCTTGTATTAACAATTGTTGGTCGTACTTGGGAAGATATTGGACAAATTTTCTTTACAGCGATTGTTGTTGGTATGGTGACGCTAATTGGTACTTTAGGCGTTTATGCTGGAGTCAATGGCAATGGTGCGGTAGCTCCCACAGGGCAGGTAGCTGTTAGACCAGTAACTCAACCAACCCCTGGCATTGGCTGGGAAATTACAACTACTTCTGGGCAATCAGAGATCGATCTCGCCCGTCACCTTACAAACATTGGTGCTAAAGAATATATTGCTTGGTGGTGTCCTCATTGTCACGAGCAAAAATTATTGTTTGGTAAGGAAGCTTACAAAGAGATTACTCATGTCGAATGCGCCGAAGGTGGCATCGATCCCCGCCCAGACTTGTGTAAAACGGCAAATATAGAAAGCTTCCCGTCTTGGGAAATTAAAGGCAAGTTGTACCCAGGAGTCAAGTCTTTGAACGAACTTGCCGATCTTTCTGGTTATACAGGCGATCGCAATTTTGCAATTGTCTCCGCGCCCTAGATCTAAATCTTCACCCTACTAATTGCGATTTCCATACCCGATCTTTTTTGACTAAGGTGTGGACTTGCCAATCGCGATCGGTTTGCGGATAATCTTGGCGGTAGTGACCGCCACGGCTTTCGGTACGAAACAAGGCGCTTTGCAAGATTAAATAGGCAATGTCGAGCAAATTACGAGTTTCTCCCCACAAATATAGTTGTTGGTGGGGAGTTTCTTTGTCAAAACTACCTATTTGCGCCGCAGGTAAGTCGAGCAAAAATTGACTTAAAGGTAACTTTGTAAATTCTTTTCGCAATATTTCTACTTGAGCAATTCCTGACTCTAAACTTTTTTGCTCCCGACAAATTCCCGCACTTTGCCAGACTACACGCGGTAGTTGTTCGCGGATACTTGCTAAGGTTGCTTGTTGAGAATCCCAGCCGCTTGCCATAAGTTTAAATACCGATTCGCTGCTAGAAGATTGCTCTGGACAACTTACATCCTCTAACTCCAATTTAGCCATCTGAGCGCCAAATACAATACATTCCAATAAGGAATTACTCGCCAAGCGATTAGCCCCATGCACTCCGGTACTTGCAGTTTCTCCCACTGCATATAAACCCGGTATGGAGGTGCGATTGCTTAAATCTGTTTCAATTCCCCCCATCCAATAATGAGCCGCCGGAGCAACAGGAATTGGTTGAGAAAATACATCTAGACCCCATCGCTGACATACTTGAATAATATTTGGGAAGCGATGACTAATTTTCTCTTTGGGAATCGGTCTTAAATCTAGCCAAACATTCGCCTTGGCTGGGTCTGTAGCGTTATTTTGTAAGTGAGTAAAAATAGCCCGACTAACGATGTCTCTAGGCGCTAGTTCTCCTTTGGGGTGATAGTCGAAGGCAAAGCGTGTACCAGTGTCATCGACTAAATGCGCGCCTTCGCCTCGGACTGCTTCGCTAATTAAAAAGCTATTTGCCCCAGGAATCGTTAAAGCTGTAGGGTGAAACTGAACAAATTCTAAGTCTCGTAGCATAGCGCCACTCCGCCAAGCCATTGCAACTCCATCTCCCGTACTAACGGCGGGGTTGGTGGTATGAGCAAAAACTTGACCGCCGCCTCCGGTTGCTAAAACGACAGCTTTGGCTCGTACCCAAATTATCCGATTATTATAAATTAAACTAATTCCTTGACAGCGACCAGTTTGGAGATTTAGCCATAGACTTAAAGCTAAGGTTTGTTGAAGAATTTGAATATTTTGGCGCTGCAATACTTGGGCGGTAAGAGTTGTAATTACTTCTTTGCCTGTGGTGTCGGCGGCATGGAGAACTCGGCGGCGAGAGTGGGCGGCTTCTAAAGTTAAAGCTAGTTGCTCTCCCTGGCGATCAAAAGCTACACCCATATTCACTAACGATTGAATGCAACTAGGGGCGTTTTGGGCTAAAAATGTTACCGCCTCCAAGTCGCATAAACCCGCACCCGCCGCGATCGTGTCTTCTAAGTGCAGTGAGGGAGAGTCTTCAGGAGACATCGCCGCCGCAATCCCTCCTTGCGCCCAATCGCTGGCGGATAGAGAAACTGTATCTTTAGTAATTAAACCAACACTAAGAGTGCTAGGAAGACAAAGCGCGGTGTACAGTCCTGCTGCACCCGCGCCCACTACTAAAATATCAAAGGCTTGAGAGAGATTTTGTAACTGAGTCAAGGTGGGGAAAATAGTTTTAAGTTAAACATATATTTATAACTCAAAACTTACTTAACTTGGGGCGCTCACTTTTACCAGAATAGATTATCTGTAAATACCGTTGTTGTAGCGATCGTCGCCTTCGTTAAAAACAGAATCAAATTCTGTAACGGCGAAATTATCCAAGTTTGCTTGGAGGATTTCTTTTTGGCGATCGCTTAGTCCGACAATTTTCAACACGTCTTCTACTTGGTTGTAGGGAGCATTTTGGATGATAGCTTTGGCTAAAGTCGGATACATACCTGGATAGCGTTGGAAAGCCCGGACGTTGGTGTTATTTAGGTCAATTTTTTTGCCAAATTCTGTATCTAGCTTGTCATCGGCTTTATTACGCAATTCTTTGGTAGGGAGTTCTACCTTGGCTAAAATTGGTACTGATGTATGAAAGCTGGTGCTAGGCAGAGCTAGGGCGACGCGGGAGGAATCTCCGCCCACTAATCCCCAGCAGCCTACGATCGCTAGCAATATTGTTAATCCGCGTATTAATATTCTCACTTTTTCATTTACCTCTTGTTTGGGCGTTGCTGAGATCGACACAGCACTTATCAGAAACTAATATACAGCGATGCGCGACCCTGAATATTTACAATGCTGTTAAGGAATGCTGCTTTTAAAACGCTCTATATCTATACTGCATAATTTAGGCAAGAATCCGCTATAGTCTAGGCTAGATAATAGAATATATCTGGTTTTACTTTTGAGCGGACAGCCGGGGCTAGAAAGTGTAGATAGTATTAACTTTTAATTTATTCACCTATGAGTTCTTCGTCCTCAAAACCGGGTAATTTTCCTAAACTAGCTTCATCGCTTTTGAGTGGAACAGTCATTATTGCTAGTATTGCCGTCTCAGCGTTGGTCATTGGTGGAAAACAACTTTCGCTTCTAGAAGGGTTGGAATTAAGTTTTGCTGATAGTTTAGTGCGCCTGCAACCAGATAATGGTGTCGATCCTCGCTTATTGGTTGTCGCTGTTGATGAAGAAGATATCCGCAATTTGGGCAAATGGTCCGCCACGGATCGGGTAATTAATCAGTTGCTAGATAAGCTTAACTAAAGTAAACCCGCAGCGATTGGTTTAGATATTTACCGAGATTTGCCCCTAGAGCCAGGTAATGCCGAATTGACTACTAACCTCCAGCTAACAGACAATATTGTTGCTGTATGCAAGTCGGGTAATGGCGATCGCGATCGCGGTGTAGCGCCGCCGCCAGAAGTACCGGTAGTGCGTCAAATAAACGTGGGATTGGTAGAGTAGAGGGGATCTCTCATCTGCAACTCGTCCATGCAATGCCCTTTGTGTGATCATTCTAAAGCCCATAAACACGGCAAGATGCCCAACGGACATCAACGCTATCTCTGTCCTGTTTGCCAACAGACGT
>NZ_JBYCCV010000123.1:0-9866 GCF_057473825.1 Aliterella sp. E5.1 | reverse complement strand
CATATTTGAGTGCTTTCTCCAACATTTCTTTGCTTTCAGATATCTCCACTTGGAACGGACGACTCATAACTTTTCCTTTCCCCTTACACTTATGCTAATTTAGCGCACCTTCATTCAGAATTGGTATAAGAGGACTTATTTGCCGAGTTTAATTGCAGACAAGTTTGGCGCAGAACCTTTTACAATTGGGCTGTTTTTGTCTAGTGTTTCTGTCGCGATCGCTTTTACTTCTTCTCAGCTTGGCAATTTGGCTAGACACTTCTCTGAAACTACTCTAATTCGAGCCTCTTTTGTTTTTTATGCTGTCGCTTTAGCGATCGTGCCTTTTGTCTCTAGTTTGTGGTTGCTGCTAATTCCTACTACAATTTTTGGCATTGGTCTTGGTATTGGTTTCCCTAGTATTCAAACTCTTTTAGCCACTTTAGCCCCCAAAGAGTATTTAGCGACAGTTATATCTGTAAACGGTACATTCTTTGGATTGGGACAAACTCTAGGACCATTATTAATGGGCATAGCTTATGGTATCGGTGGAATTAATAGCGTATTCTATGCAGGGGTAGTATTTGCTTTAGCCACCTTGGTCGTGTTTAGATACTGTACTTGTTTGTGATGCTGGAAATTACTGGAGCATTTTATGGATATAAAAACTTCCTATACGCGGCTACTCGTAAATGACCTAAAAGCTTGCTTTGAATTTTACCGAGATGTAATGGAATTTCAAGTAGTTATCGAAGCTTTAGATGATGGGTATGCTGAATTTGCCACCCCAGCGATGAAATTAGTGCTGTTTCGACGGCAAGAAATGGCAGAAATGATTGGCACAATTTGCCAACCCGTAACGGTAGAATGTCAAGATAAAGTCGCCTTAGTCTTTACCATAGCCAATGTAGACGAGACTTATCGTCACCTCAAAACTAAGGCGCGTTTTGTAACAGAGCCATTAAATAACCCCCGCTACGCCCTCAAAACCGTTTATCTGCGCGATCCTGATGATACTTTGATTGGACTATTCCAACCGATGATGTAAACATAGACAAGGCTCTAGTAATGCTACAGCCTTGTTTATATTTTTTTGATTCCAAAACTTATTAGTAGCTAATTTTCTCAATTGATGACTAGGCGCTCTCTAGTAGTTTTCACTTCTATTTTGGCAAAATGCTTGTCAATTAGCGCCGGAATTTGAGCAGCTTGGACTTTGGTGTAGCGCTTTTTGTCAGGCATCATCACTATATTAGGTCCAGCTTTGCAATCTTTTAGACATCCCGTGCCTTTAATGTTTACTTGCTCGGATAAACCGCGAATTTTTAAAGCTGCCTGCATTGCCTGACAGGCTTCTTTACCGCCTCGTTTCATGCAGCTAGACTTTTGACAAACTAATATACTTGCTTTATTTTTATCTATGGGAGCAGCTATAGTGCTTGGCTCTTGACTAACAGTGCTAGGGATAATTTGTTCGGCTTTCAGCTTTAGTTTACCTTTGCTGTCAAACTGCTTTTCTCCAGAAATTTGCAACCAATCACCAGGTATCAATCGCAACTGGAAGTTATATCGAAAAGACTTGGCAAGCTTGATTGTACATTCACCTTGCGAAGTTGCAATCACTAGCTTTTTTGGTTTAAAGTCTTCAAATTCAAAACCCAAAAATCGCCCTTCAATACTAAAACTTACTACTTTGGTACTCATTATTTTATTCCTCATCTTTAACTGCAAACAAGCATCTTTAGAGTTACAACCAGCATCTCTCTAACCATTCCGCCAATTCTTGCCTCGAAGTATTCAATTGCCTAGAAACGCTCCAAAGTTGAATTGCGGCTAAAGTGCTAGTAATTTGTACCTGCAAAGGTTGGTCAATTGCACAAAAACAAGGAATAGCTAGTTGCTGTAAGCGCTGGTAAACATACCATCTATCTGCCCAACTTACTTCAACCATTACGCTTGCGGCTTGACAACTAGGCGACTTCACTGGCAATTATCTCCAAAGATGAAAGACTTGTTTTGTAGCAAAAGTACAAGATTAGTAGTTCGCTACTTTGTTTATTAGCATACACTCAATTGCAAATAATTCTCATAAAGATTGCAAAAAGAATTAGAAAACTTGTCAACAAGGTTGAGTTGTAGTAGTGGAGACAGCGCGATCGCCCTCTCTGGGGCTTACACTGGTAGGTGTCAATCGCTAAATAAATTTTTGGGCAGTAAGAAATTTAGACACTGCTCAAATAGAGAGGAGAACTATGTCAGAAGCTCAAACCCAACTACGCAACTTCGGTCAAGTCTATGACAATCCAGTGATGCTAGAGCGCAGCGTCACCGAGCCTGTTTGTGAAGGATTAAATGTCGCTTTAGCGAGTTTTCAAGGGCTGTACTTGCAATACCAAAAGCATCATTTTGTAGTTGAAGGTGCAGAATTTTATATGCTGCATCAGTTTTTTGGAGAAAGCTACGAGCAAGTACAAGGTCACGTCCATGATATCGGCGAACGCTTAGATGGCATTGGTGGCGTACCTGCGGCAAGCTTTAGTAAATTAGCTCAACTATGTTGCTTCGAGCCAGAAGCAGACGGAGTTTTCAATTGTAGAGCAATGGTGGAACACAATTTAGCCGCCGAACAAGCAATGATTAACTTAATTCGCCGCCAAGCTACCCAAGCGGAGAGTTTGGGCGATCGCGCAACTCGTTACTTGTACGAGACAATCTTACTTAAAACTGAAGAACGAGCCTATCATCTAGCCCACTTCTTAGCCCATGATAGCCTTACCTTGGGGTTTATGAGCAACGGCAAAAACTAGGTATAGGGGCGCATCCACAAATGCGCCCTACCCCCTAAGAAAATAATAATTTGCAAAAATGATAAATAAATAGCAACGAGAATTACATTAGACGCTTAAAATAATCAGGATTTGCATATTCGTAATCCGAATTAACTACTATGCCCCGCCGTGACGACCTCCATAAAATTTTGCTGCTTGGCTCAGGACCAATTGTCATTGGACAAGCCTGTGAATTTGATTACTCCGGGACTCAAGCTTGTAAAGCACTCCGAGAAGAAGGTTATGAGGTGGTACTCGTCAATTCCAATCCTGCCACCATTATGACCGACCCGGAAACCGCCGATCGCACCTACATCGAGCCACTAACACCGGAATTAGTCGAAAAGGTAATCGCTAAAGAGCGTCCCGATGCTTTATTACCCACCATGGGCGGACAAACGGCTCTAAATATAGCTGTGGCTTTAGCGAAAAGTGGCGCATTGGAGAAGTACGAAGTAGAGTTAATTGGCGCAAAGTTGCCAGCAATTGAAAAAGCCGAAGACCGACAACTATTTAAAGAAGCAATGGATCGCATTGGGGTAGCGATGTGTCCTTGCGGTACAGCGTCAACCATCGAAGAATCAAAAGCCGTAGCGCGTTCTATTGGTTCGTACCCCCTAATTATTCGCCCAGCCTTTACGATGGGCGGTAGTGGTGGTGGGATTGCCTACAACCAAGAAGAATTTGAAGAAATGGCGCAAGTAGGCATTGATGCAAGTCCTGTTTCCCAAATTTTGATTGATAAATCCTTGCTCGGTTGGAAAGAGTACGAGCTAGAAGTAATGCGCGATTTGGCAGATAACGTAGTCATTATCTGCTCGATTGAAAACCTCGACCCCATGGGCATTCATACCGGAGACTCGATTACCGTTGCTCCGGCGCAAACGCTCACAGACAAAGAATATCAGCGCTTGCGCGATGCGGCAATTAAAATCATCCGCGAAATTGGCGTAGAAACTGGCGGCTCTAATATCCAATTTGCGATTAATCCGGTAAATGGAGACACAATCGTCATTGAAATGAACCCCCGCGTTTCTCGTTCTTCAGCATTGGCTTCCAAAGCTACAGGCTTCCCCATTGCAAAGTTTGCGGCGAAGTTGGCGGTAGGCTATACCTTAGACGAAATCAGTAACGACATTACAAAAAAAACCCCCGCATCTTTTGAACCAACCATTGACTATGTAGTTACCAAAATTCCCCGGTTTGCCTTTGAAAAATTCCCCGGTTCTGAACCTGTCCTAACTACTCAAATGAAGTCGGTAGGCGAAGCAATGGCAATTGGGCGCACCTTTAACGAGTCGTTTCAAAAAGCTTTGCGGAGTTTAGAAACTGGACGCGCTGGTTGGGGTTGCGATCGCAAAGAAAAATTACCCAGTGGGGAGCATATTCGCCCACAACTGCGGACTCCCAACCCCGAACGAATTTTTGCCGTGCGTCAAGCCATGCTGCTAGGGATGACAGTAGAGGAAATTTACGAACTAACAGGTATCGATCCTTGGTTTTTGGACAAAATGCAAATTTTGATCGAAACGGAAAAGTTTATCAAAAAAACTCCGTTAAAGCAGTTGACCAAAGAGCAAATTTACAAAGTCAAGCGCGAAGGATTTAGCGATCGCCAAATTGCTTTTGCGACTAAAACTAATGAAGACGAAGTAAGAACCTATCGCAAGTCTTTAGGCGTTATCCCGGTTTATAAAACTGTAGATACCTGCGCCGCCGAATTTGAGGCATTTACTCCTTACCACTATTCCACCTACGAAGAAGAATCGGAAGTTAGACCCAGCGATCGGCAAAAAGTGATGATTTTAGGGGGAGGTCCCAATCGCATCGGACAGGGAATTGAATTTGATTACTGCTGCTGTCACGCGAGTTACGCGCTCAAAGCGGCGGGATTTGAGACAATTATGGTCAATTCCAATCCCGAAACTGTGTCCACCGATTATGATACTAGCGATCGCTTGTATTTTGAGCCACTAACTAAAGAAGATGTCCTCAACGTCATCGAAGCTGAAAACCCCATTGGGATAATTGTTCAATTTGGCGGTCAAACTCCCTTAAAACTTGCCTTACCTTTACAAAGATATTTGGCTGAAAATGGCGATACCTTATCCGCAACCAAAATTTGGGGTACTTCCCCAGACTCCATCGACGTAGCCGAAGACCGCGAACGTTTTGAGAAGATTCTCAGCCGATTAGAAATTACCCAACCACCCAATGGAATCGCCCGCAATTATGACGATGCTTTAGTTGTTGCTGGAAAAATTGGTTATCCCGTAGTCGTGCGTCCTAGCTACGTTTTGGGCGGACGAGCAATGGAAATTGTTTACTCCGACGCAGACTTAGAGCGCTACATGGTTTACGCGGTGCAAGTAGAACCCGACCATCCGATTTTAATTGATAAATTCCTCGAAAACGCCATTGAAGTCGATGTAGATGCGATCGCCGACCATACCGGGAAAGTAGTGATTGGCGGCATTATGGAACATATTGAGCAAGCAGGAATCCACTCCGGCGACTCCGCTTGTTCTTTACCTACTATCTCTTTACCTACGGCGGTTTTAGACAAAATTCGCACTTGGACAACTCAGTTAGCGAAAGCATTAAACGTCATTGGTTTAATGAATATTCAGTTTGCCGTTGTCAACGCCCACAGTTACAACCCCCAAGTTTACATAATTGAAGCCAATCCCCGCGCCTCGCGTACCGTACCTTTTGTCTCAAAAACAACGGGCGTACCTCTGGCAAAACTAGCCTCCTTAATCATGTCTGGGAAAACCTTAGAATCGCTCAACTTTACTACCGAGCCTACCCCCAGTCATATTGCCGTTAAAGAAGCCGTTTTACCCTTTAATAAGTTTCCGGGGACAGATACAATTTTAGGACCAGAGATGCGCTCTACCGGGGAAGTAATGGGCATTGACAGCGATTTTGGACGTGCGTTTGCCAAAGGCGAATTAGGCGCGGGACAGGTGCTGCCATTGAGCGGTACAGTTTTTGTCTCCATGAGCGATCGCGATAAAGTTTTGGTTGTTCCTGTCATCAAAGAATTTATCGAGCTAGGTTTCCACGTCTTAGCCACCGATGGCACGCGGCGCGTTCTGCAAGAGCATGGCTTAAAGGAAGTTGCATTAGTCCTAAAACTCCATGAAGGTCGCCCTCATGTCTTGGACGCAATGAAAAATCACCAAATTCAACTCATTATTAATACGCCTTCAGGTGAGGAAGCTCAAACTGATGCTCGTTTAATTCGTCGTACTGCCATAACTTACAAAATCCCGATTATTACTACCATTGCAGGCGCTAAAGCTACGGCGGCAGCGATTCGCTCTATGCAAAGTACGCCTCTAGATGTCAAAGCTTTACAAGACTACTTGCTGCCCAAGGTCGCTACTGGAAGCTTACAAGGGCGGGATAATATTAGTCCAACTTTACGCTAGATTGGCTGCCTACAGGCAAGGCTCTTATCTGTAGTGGACTTGGGCAACCCCCAAGTCAAAGCCTTTTCCCAACAAAACCTTACTTACAAAAAGTAGCCGTAAACCTTGCGAAATGTTACAATTATTAATATTCCTAAAACAATATGTAAGCCTAACTAAAAAGCAACCTAGTGTATAATTGACGCTCCCCCTGTAGAGATCTACTGCATCATGATAATTTGTCTATAATCGGAGTTGACAATAATTATGAATTATTGTAATAGAATTGGAAAAAATTAAACCATACGCTCCCGTTTTCCTGCCAAGCCCATTAATAATAAAAAAGTAGCGTTATGAAGACCGCTCAGACTGCAACCGACCTAGTACGTACATATTTGCGTGAAATTGGTCGCGTACCCCTGCTAACCCACGAGCAGGAAATTTTATACGGAAAGCAAGTACAGCGTTCGAGCGCCTTACAATCAGTAAGAGAAGCGTTACTCGCTGAACATGGACGAGAGCCAACTCAACAAGAGTGGGTAAACGCAAGCGATGTAGAAGATAGCGAGGAACTCGCCAAAATAATCGCCGCCGGAGAACTTGCCAAGCGCAAAATGGTAGAAGCTAATTTGCGTTTAGTAGTATCCGTCGCCAAAAAATACATCAAACGCAACGTAGACTTGCTAGATCTAATCCAAGAAGGCACAATCGGGATGCAACGCGGGGTAGAAAAGTTTGACCCCACAAAAGGCTATCGCTTTTCAACTTACGCTTACTGGTGGATTCGCCAAGCTATAACGCGCGCGATCGCCGAAAAAGGGCGGACAATTCGTTTGCCTATTCATATCACCGAAAAACTCAACAAAATCAAAAAAGCCCAACGCCAACTATCCCAAAAGCTAGGACGCGCACCGACGGCGGGAGAACTGGCAACAGAACTTGAGCTAACGACCAAGCAAGTTAGAGAATACTTAGAACGGGCGCGGCTGCCACTATCATTAGATTTGCGCGTGGGAGACAACCAAGACACAGAACTTGGGGAATTGCTAGAAGATACGGGCGCTTCTCCCGAAGAATTTGTCATGCAGTCTTCTTTAGCTACAGATTTAGATTTGTTGATGGCAGATTTGACTCCGCAGCAAAGAGAAGTATTGATATTGCGTTTTGGTTTAGCCGATGGACAAGCCCTAACTTTAGCTAAAATAGGCGATCGCCTCAATATTAGCCGCGAACGAGTTAGACAAATTGAGCGCGAAGCTTTGACCAAACTCCGCAAACGTAAAGCCGATATGGATCAATACTTAGCCAGCTAAGGTCAAAAGTGAGAAACTACCCCAAAATTGGTTCGGTTTCATCGACTCCAAGATTACATACTGCTTGTTACATTAGTTTGCATCAGGCAATAAACACAGCCTACAGATCGAAGGACGGCAAAGGACGGCAACCGAGGCAATGTCTGCTAAGGGAGCCAAAATCAAACGGAGGTATCAAGTGAGCAATTCACCCAATCAAGTCTCAGAGTTTTTTAACGGCGAATCAGAAAATACCAATTTGCTGTGGCACTACGTTCAATCTCTGAGTCCAGAAACAATTACTCAACTTTCTAAGCCTAGTTCTGGTGAAGTATTTCAAGTTATGGAGCGTAATATTGTTGGGCTTTTGGGCGGCTTACCCTCCGAACACTTTGATGTAACAATCAGTACCAACCGGGAAAACTTGGGCAGACTTTTAGCTTCAGCAATGATTAGCGGCTACTTTTTACGCAACGCCGAACAAAGAATGACCTTTGACAAAGCTTTGCAAGCATCGGAAATTACTGAATAGATAAAGTATCAATTTTTAAATAGTACAAAGCAAGGGTAGACTAATTTTTGTCTGCCCTTGTTTTTATATGCAACTACTCATGGCTCAAAAAATTATTGGTGTTGGCGTAATTTGGAACCAGCAACAGCAGATTTTAATCGATCGCCGTCGCCCAACTGGAGTACTCGGAGGCTTGTGGGAATTTCCTGGAGGTAAAATTGAAGTCGGCGAAACCGTAGAAAATTGTATCAAGCGAGAAATTTGGGAAGAATTAGGCATTGTAATTGCCGTGGGCGAGCCCTTAATCACCATCGAACACGCCTACACTCACTTGCACGTTACTTTAATCGTGCATCACTGCCACTATATAGAGGGAACCCCGCAGCCCATAGAATGCGAGGAAATTCGCTGGGTAAGCTTAGATGAGATCGATAAGTTTGCCTTTCCTGAAGCAAATTTTCAAATCATTGCCGCCTTGCGTCAGGTAGGATATATGGGAATTGTAAAGTGAAAGCAACTACCCCCCGTAGGCGGTGAATCTACCCAAATTTGCCCGTAGTGAGCCTGAATAATGCTTTGACACAGAGATAAACCAATCCCGTAGCCATCACAAGCTGCGTCTCTTTCTAGGCGGACGCGCTCCTCAAAAATGCGATCGCAATCTGCTTGGGGAATCCCAGAACCAGTATCGCAGATACTTACTTGGGCTTTTTGACTGGTACGGTGTAGCACCGATAGGCGAATAGTTCCATGTTCCGGCGTGTACTTGATTGCATTATCTAACAAGTTATTCAATACCTGGCGCAGCCTTTCGCTATCAGCATAAACGGATGGTAAATCGCTGGGCAAATCAGTTTCCAAAGTTTGATGCTTGGCTTTAGCGCGATCGCTATGATGACTTAAAACTTCATGACAAAGCGCGTTGATATCTAATTTGGCAGGCTCAATATGCAGTTGAGCGCTCGTACCGCGCGCTACCTGCAACAATCCAGAAATCATACGATCGATGTTTTTAGCTTGATTGCGCGCTTGTTTAAATAACTGGGCGGCTAATTCTGGCTTGAGGCGAGAAACTTTGTTTTCTTGGGGGACTAGATTTACTTCTAAAGTTTCTAGGGCAATAGACACCGCCGTCAAAGGATTGCGGAGATCGTGAGCAAGCATAGCAATTACTCGATCTTTGAACTGTAACTGCTCAGTGAGTTTTTCTTTTTCTCGCTTTAGACGGAAAATTTCATCAGCAAGTTTTATTAGTTCAGCAGAGTCACTCACAGAACGAATCAGTGATGGGGGTAAGTTGATATTATAGTCTTGGTCTAAATTTTCTGACTCCTCTAAATGGGTTACTACCAATTGCTGCCAGCGAAACCACCAAGTTTCTAACTGAATTTTGAGGTTGCTACCCGCCAAAACTTGCTGGGGTTGGGGGTGAATTTTGACTAAGGCAGGAGTTGCTACCAGTTTAAAATGTTCTACCAAATAAGGCTGTTCGCCCACCTTGATAACTTGCAGTTCAAAAGGACAATCGGCTTGTAACTGTTTGAGATAACCGTGAATTTCCTGAGCTTGCGATCGGGAACTAGGTCGTTCGTCAACAAACAGTAACAGTTGAAGCGTTGCTTCGGAATAGGTTGGTTGCGGCGAAACCTGCATACAAACTTTTTTCAGCACTGAAAACAGGCAACTTTTAAGGGTTGGCAGAAATATAAACTAATACTAAGTTGTGGTCAGAGGTAGTAGAGTATTAAATAGAGAGAACTTTGGCAAAGATAAATGTACAGGAGTCAAGTAACGCAAGCCTGTCCTCATCTAGACCTAGAGACAGTCAAGCAGAAAGTAA
>NZ_JBYCCV010000122.1:0-9925 GCF_057473825.1 Aliterella sp. E5.1 | reverse complement strand
AAGTTTGTCACTGTGTAGTTGATGGGACTGCTCAACAGATATTGGCAGTAGTCAAGTTTGGTGAATCTCATCCCTCTGTTTTAAAATTTTCCTGTTTGCATGAACCTATCCCCTTGCGTAAGTCCTGTTATTAATAAAAGGGGGAAACCAGAGCCTTTGCTTGTCACAGAGAAAGGCTGAAACTTTTATCCTTCAATAGTTTCACTACATAGTTGCCCCTGGTTGCACGAACCTTCTATTTCCGCCTATTTACTAGCGTTTGTCCTGAGTGCAATTACCGTTTCCCACAAGCTAATTTCCATATCGTTCATTTCGACTGCCCCAATTGTGGATGGGTAGACGATTTGGTATAAGCTCGTTCATCGGTAGTGCAAAGGCTGTTCTGACCTTCGCATTGTACTCGTGCCAACTTTTCAGGCTTCACAGACTATAGTAAATCTGAGCTATTCGGGTTTTTTATGCCAGTTGCCGTCTTCTCCTTTCTCGCACGTCACGCTTCACTGCCGCCCAAGCTACTCGAAACGCCCTCTCCTCCTCTTTGTATTCTTCTTAGGCGCTATTAAACGCGGCGCAGAATATCTCTGCCGCGTGTTTAGGTAGGTGGTTTTTTACTGAGTCTGGTAGGTCGTCAATTTGCTTATAGGGCATGATTTTACTCTACCTGTCCGCTCTAGATGAAAACAGTTATCTAATAAGCCTCAATCTTTTCCGAGCCTCTTGCCATCAATCTTTCGAGATAAACAGTAAATCGCCGTAGTTAACCGACAACAAAAAGTGACTCAATAAAATACCCTCCTACGCGGCATAGCGTTAAGAAGGGCAATACAGCAGTTCTCATTCCGATAAAGTACAGCTTTAGGATTTAATTACTGTGAGGTCATGCTTAAGGTGTACTGCACTCAAGTGCGAACCGCTATAGTTTGAATGGGTATGAGGAGCAAGCATTTTCTTTGCTCATATCAACAGTTAAGCACTTGGATGTTACGGCACTATGGCAGATAAAACACAATGCTATGACGAACAATAGGGTATTAATACAACCTTGCAATACCGAGGGTTTTATCCTCCCTTCACTATGCCCTTAATAGTTGTATCTAGTATATCTACATCCTTTGCGGGATAAACAGAAGCTTGAGTTCCCCTATATAACTGCTTCTTGGGTATTTGCCCGTGCCGCTCTTTGTAGGATTCATTTGCCCACATTTCAATTTTCATGCGTTGACTTGCACTAATTTCTAATCCTAAATGTTTAGCTCTCTGCTGAATGAACCAAAACTCAGGCTCTTTCTTAGCGATCGCTGCCTTAGTATTTCTGCGGGACGAGTGAGTAGCGATGCCTGCGGTTGTTCGCTCTGCTACCATCGCCGCCCCTTCTAGAAATGCCACCTTCTCAGATAAATCTGTGACCTTACTTTGCAGTAAATCAAGGTGAGTTGCCAGATACTCATCCACGCTTGCTCTAACTCGCTCGTCAAATTGCTTATCCAATGGGTCTACATCTAGATTATCTAGAGAACCATCTAGGTAAAGTTGGATGAATCGAGTAAGTGTAGCGGTCGCGGTTGTGCCTTTTTCCTGGCATCGATTTATAAATTCTGCCCATATCTGCTGGTCGCAGTTGAATGATGCTAACTTCTTGTCCCGTCCTGTATTGCTCATATCTAGGTACTTGTCTAGGTAAACACAGGTATAGAGAAAAACTCTAACTTGTTTTGTACCAAGGTATCACCTAGATAGGACCGGGGTGAGCGATGCCGAAGTCGGTATGCTCGTTTGCGTCCATGCTTCGCAAACGCTCTGCGACCATCGCTGTCTTGCCACTGTTAGCTATTGGCTGATAGGGCAGTTTGAAACTTCCGCAGATTTTCTGGGCGGTAATCACTTCTCGCTTGCCAACGTTTTTTCACGCTTTCATGGAGATCCTCAAAGCCACCAGTAATATCGCGCTGCTTTGTCCCCGTTACTTGGTAGATAATTCCTGGTTGATTGTCAAAATCGATAGTGGGATCGGGATGAATCCCGTCTTCAACATTGTTTGGCTCGAACTCAAGTCCTAGTCCTAGCTTACCAATTTCACTCATCATCCATTGTAAAGCCAAGTCTGACAGACCCCTCTGTTCCTTCGTGCCGCCGCCAACACTACCATGTTCGCCTGGAAACCAAACTTGACGTAGAACTTGAGCGTTAAACTTAGGACTTTTTTCCATAGAAGTAACATCAAACACCTTTCGCAACTCATCTATTGCTACAGCGTGTAGTGCCTTTTGGATTATTGAACTCAAAGTTGTGTCGTGAAACTTGTACTTGGAATTGAGCCAATTATCTATAGGCAAAAAAGGAATTTGGTCTGGTACGCCCAGCGCACCAACAGTATCCCAACAGCCAAGTAGGGCAATTGGTACGCGCTCTCCATAGTTCGCACGAAATGCTTGCGCCTCTGGGTCACTTGGTTTGATATCACGATCTCGGTAAATTCTATAGGCTTCAGGTGCAGAACGAATATTGGGGCGTGACAGTAAACCTGAGCAATAGATCATCCCTGCCAAGCTGCGTACAGTGTATGCGCCGCGACTGAAGCCAAACAGGTATATTTCGTCACCCTCGTTATAGTTGAGAGATAGAAAGCGATAGGCATCTTGAATATTTTTATCAATTCCCCACCCAAAGGCTCCACCAACAAGCTTATTAAGCTCATCTCCCGTACCAATTCCCTCATCATAAAACACGCTTTGAGGCGTTCCATCATTGCTGACTGGTTTAACTGCTTGAGCAATTTTGACCACGTTAGTTGGATAAGAACTAGCTAGTTTTTGCCAAGTTCCGTCGCAACAAACTATAAGACGTTTCATATTTTCTCCTTTTTTAGTGGATGAAAAATTGTCTAATCGTGCCTACTTTAAAGCAGAATCAAACAGTACAGCTTGCTTTCTAGTTTTTTCTTAATCAGAATTTATGTTTTAGCCTCTGCTTGCTGCAACCGCACTATTTGATCGCAACTGATGCTAATTATTTAAAAGTTATCAACTATCTACTATGTTTGCATCACAGCTAAGATTTTACGCGCCATGTCAACAGATACGAATGCCATTACAGCAGCATCGCGCAAAGAACAGCCTTGGTGCAGTGCTGTAATTACTCGCTGTGATGAAGGCTTAGAAAGGAAAGTTTGCTTCAACTGAGCTTCAGTGCGATCGCTGACCTGTACATCACCCTCTGCAATCTGCCCATCAGCTAAGATCGCTGCGAGAAATTCATCTTGCTTTCCTTGAACAATATTCTGCTCTATTGGTGATAACATCTTGGCTTCCATTTCGTGCAGGTCGCGCCCTACTGCTTGTGTCTCATCAGAGTCGGAAAATTTAAAGTATTCAGTCAAAGTGCCGATTGGATAATTAGAGTCAGCGTAACGGTATTTAAAATACTTTTCTGCATTACCCCGATGCGCCCAAACGTTAATTACCTCAATTTCTACAGTCTGGTAGTGCGATCGCAAATCCCGATAAACCTCCGCAAGTCGCTTGGACATAGGGCGGGTAGTTATGCCAATTTTGTACAGAATTTTTTCATCCGCCTGAACTTTCAAGTAGTACAAACTAGCAAGCAGAATCTTCCTCATTTGAGCGCTATAAATTCGCAAGTCAGTGAGGCGAACTCGTAACTCCTTCTGTGACAGCACAGAGCCAGAATTGGTGAAAATAGCTGCTTCTAGTTGGGTTAATTTCTGCTCAATCAGCGATTCATGCAGAGGGTTGAATGAATTTAGTGGTAGAGCGCCAACGGGAATTAAGCCTAAATGGGTGAACTGGTAAGCATTTCTGCCAGTGGCAGCATTAATATTTTGATTTTGCGAAGTCTCTACTAGGTTTTCTCTAGTGAAAGCTGGTAATATCTCCAAGCGATCAATGCCGTTATCGTGCGCTTTGTGTCTGTGCCAAAGTTTCTTTAGTTGCTCTAGTTCTTTTCCCGTCAAAAAAATGTTGAACGCATTGTATAAAGGTAGATGCGGAATATCTCGCGGTTCTCTTTTAATAATTAAATTGCAAGTTTCCCCATCATGAGCAAAGTGGTGTTCTTTTACTTTGCCTTTTTTGGCGATCAATGCCCTGCCACAATACGGACATCTTAAGGTTGTTTTGCCACTGGCTACGTCCCCAATTTCGATGAGTTTATTATTGACATCAACACCGTACCGCAGCCACATATTCGCGCTTCTTACTACACTTGCTTCCTGTAATATTCAGCATCTTCTGTATCGATACTTATCGAGACTTCGCGCTAATATGACCCAAAGAACTGACTTCGCGCATTTTCTCCCTAATGGCTTACCAAATTTCTGCCACAAAACTTCAAACCTACCACCGTTGCCCTCAAGCTTACTATTTTCGTTACGAGTTGGGTTTGAAAACTCCCGGATTCTTCGGTAATGCCAAGTTTGGTACAGCATTACATCAAGCACTTGCTCAAGCTTACCGCGATTGGCACTACCGTGACCCAGTACCGCCCCTTGATTGGGTTTCCTCGTGCTGGCAGCGATGTTCTAATAATCTCAGTCCAACTCAAGCTGAGGAAGGACAAGAGATTTTAGAAAATTACTATTATCAGTTCATCGCAGGTGAAACTGCGATGGCTCGACCTTTAGCGGTAGAAGGATTAATTAAAGGACGCTTGTTAGTTAACAACTTAGAATTTAAAGTTTCTGGACGCTACGACCGCCTCGATTTTCTGGGAGACGGGTTGGAACTAATCGACTATAAATCAACCAAAGAAGTCAAATTGCCAAAGCCCGATGAAATTGACTTGCAAATTGGTCTGTACTACATAGCTTTGGAGCAAAGATATCAATCCTGCTTGCGGCAGTTGAGCTTACTTTACTTGCGGACAGGTGAGAAGATTGTTTTTGAAGCTAGTGGCGAACATAAACAGCAGGTAGAAGCTGTTATCGGTGAATTAGCTTTGAAATTGCGTACTGACGAGCTTTGGGAAGTAAAAACTGGAGAACAGTGCGAAATCTGTAGCTTTAATCGCTACTGCGCGGCGGTGCAAGATCAGCCCGAACCTCTGCCACAATCAGCTAATGCTCCCCGGCAAATGCAGCTATCACTAAATCTGTAGCGCGTCCTATATTTAAGTGTGGAAACTACCACCTCGGCGATGGTGGCGGATGCCAATAATGTCCCCTTCATTGCTGTGAGAAGCGTTTCTGATTTAGCTGGCGGTGGAGAAGCGGCGGCGGCAACGCAAATCGGTACATTTTTTGCAATCGCTGCCGAAAACCAAGCACGGGTTGTTTTTGCGCTGCTTGAGGTGCTGTGAAGCAAAGACCTTGAAAGAAGTCTTTGCAAGTTGAATTTTTCAAAAATCCAGACTTGTTGAAATTATATGTATTTGTTTCAAATACTACATTATATTTTTTGAAATCATGAGATAAACAGGTGTAGGTTTTTCCCAAATTAGATTTAATTTTAATACTACATTTTAGAATTCTTTTACTTCTAAAGCTTTGTGATTGATTGAAAACTCGACTTACTTCTCCTAACTAAGTTAGAGAGCAATAACTGATTAGAACCATGATGGCAACAACAAACTGCTTTACTCCTGTTACGGTCATTACAGGCTACTTGGGATCTGGAAAGACTACCTTATTAAATAATATTTTGACTTATAATCACGGCAAAAAAATAGCAGTAATTGTCAATGAATTCGGTGATGTAGGAATTGATAGCAAGCTTGTAATAGATGCGGACGAAGAAATTTTAGAAATGAATAATGGCTGTATTTGCTGCACAGTCAGAGGCGATCTAATCCGCATAATTGGCAATCTTTTGGAGAAGCGAGAGAAGTTTGATTACCTAGTAATTGAAACAACAGGGCTGGCAGATCCGGCTCCAGTAATTCAATCCTTTTTTGTAGATGAAATCATGCGTTCTAAAACTGAACTAGATGCTGTAATAACGGTAGTTGATGCCAAGCATATTTGGGATCATTGGGACAGCAGTGAGGCGCAGGAACAGATAGCATTTGCAGATGTAATTTTACTCAACAAAGTAGACTTGGTTTCACCTGGTCAAATCGAACTTTTGGAAAAGCGAGTTCGAGCAATAAATACAGTTACAAAAATATATCGTACACAAAATTGCGATTTGGAAATTGACTCGATTTTAGAAGTTAAAGCTTTCGATCTAAAGAATGCGCTGTCGATCGATCCTACATTTTTAACTGAAGATGCTCATAATCATGATGAGACAGTTTCTTCAATTTCGATCGTGGAAGCTGGCTCTATTAGTAGTGATAAGCTTACAAATTGGCTCAATCAATTAGTACAAGCACAAGGAGCAAATATCTTTCGGATGAAGGGTATTTTGAACGTGGATGACGAAGATCGGCGATTTGTGCTTCAGGGAGTCCATATGCTGTTAGAAGGTAGACCGGGAAAACCGTGGAAGCCCCACGAAGAACGCAAAAATGAGATGGTTTTTATTGGTCGCAATTTGCATGAAGCTGATCTAAAAGAGGGCTTCCAGTCCTGTCTAGTTTAAGTGGTACAACTAATTAAAGACTTGAGGGTGAAAATTAGCGAAGCAGCAGTATCTACAACTTACGAAAGTTTCAATCTTGATTACTTTAATAGTGTCAACTCAAGCTAAAAAATCTGTCCCCTTAGTACCCATTCAGTTCACAAATTCTTGAGAAGGAGCTTCTCTGATGAAAAAGTTAAATGCTTACAGCATCAGCATTGGGGTCTTGGGCGCGGTTGACACCTATCTAACCGCTACGTTAATTATCGTGCCTGTTTGGGTTACGTTTATTGCCTGGGCATCCTTTTTCATTTTGGGGGGAAAGTTATCCGGCTTGAAGCAAAGTATCGCCTCCAACTTAACAGGTATTGCGATCGCCTCTCTGACGCTATTAGCTATTTCGGCTTTGAACGCCAATCCATTAGCGGCGGCAATCTGCGTTGGGTTTGGAAGTGCAGCTATGGTGCAGGTTTCTAAAATCCCTCTGCTTATGGCAATCCCGGCAATTGTTTGGGGATTTGCATCTGCCGTTGGTACAACAATTGCAACAGACAAAACCATCACAACACCAGGGTTAGAGAATCCCGCACTGGTGGCTGCTGTCGCCATGATTTTAGGTGGTGTGTTTGGCTATTTGTCAGAAATCTGGGGCGATGCGATGACGAGAGAAAGTGCCTCTGTCAGAGAACGCACTCGTGTCTAAGAAATTGCATTATTTGCTGCATCGATTTTTGTTCGTGATTTAGGGAAGCAAGTGAATGAAATTACAGCATTACATTGGTGGCATAGAAGGGCTAGAGACATCTAGCTTTGAGAAAAGTGTTTTTGTGCAGCCATGGGAAGAACGAATTTTTGGCATCCATGTGGCAATGATGGGCTTGAGCAATCATCTAAAAGCCGTTAAAACAACGCCAACTCAGTTTAAAAGCTTCTGGACGTGGGGACACCTCCGCAAAGGTGCGGAAGGCTTAAACCCGCTTGACTATTTTAAGTATCGCTATTATGAGAAGTGGCTGGGTGGTATTTCTGGATTTTTTGTAGAGTCAGGATATATTTCTAAAGAAGAATTAGACTTCAAAACTACCGCTTATCTGAAAAATTTGGATGCACCTTTACCTCAAGGAGGAGAAACCGCGATCGAGAACCAGGTAATAGAGTACCTGCGTGCTGGCGATTCGCCTAAGTGTGAAGTTGTGATTCAGCCGAAATTTAAAGTGGGAGATGCGGTCACGGTGAGAAACCCTCCCCCAGTAGATCATTGCAAGCTGCCAGGATATTTACGAACCAAGAAAGGCGTGGTTGAGGAAGTTTATGAAGGAACTTACAATTACTTCTTCCCCACCAGTGATGGGGTGGGCGATCCGATGCCAATTTATAACGTGAAATTTGATTCACACGATATCTGGAACAATCTAACCGAGCCAAAAACTTGGATTTACGTCCAGATATTTGAAGGCTATTTGGAAGATCCCGTTTAACCAATTGAGTACTTAGCTTAATCTATTGAGAATAAAATATCATGAGTGAAAGTATCGATCGAGAAACTTATAGTGCGGCACGAGTTCGAGCATTGGAGTCGCTTTTAATTGAAAAAGGAATCATCACGGGCGAAACGGTTGATAAGGTGATTGAGTTTTTTGAGAAAGACATGGGTCCATTTAACGGAGCCAAGATAGTGGCGAAAGCGTGGGTCGATCCGGCATTTAAGCAGCGACTGTTGGAGGATACTCCATCAGCGATTGCTGAAATGAATTTTCCGCGTGGTATGGCAGGTGCTGAAGGAGAACATATGAGGGCAGTAGCAAACACCGCCGAAGTACATAATTTGATTGTTTGCACTATGTGTTCGTGCTATCCATGGCCCGTATTGGGATTACCACCTTATTGGTTCAAAGACCCAGCATTTCGAGCCAGAGCAATTCGAGAACCCCGGAAAGTTCTACGGGAATTTGGGCTAGACATTTCCGACTCAATCCAAGTAAAGGTATGGGACACAAGCGCCCAAATTCGTTGGTTTGTGCTGCCAGAACGCCCCGATGGGACTGAGGGATGGGCAGAGGAGCAGTTGACCGCGATTGTTACACCAGAGTCCATGCAAGGTGCGGCAAAAGTCGTTGTATCTAATTAGGTTGGGGAGAGAGAATATGCAAGTTAAATTTGAGCAGTTTGCCGCCGCAACTATGCTGGGAAGTGAAGATGCGCCTCCTCGCAGCAACGGAGAACTTTTGTTTCAAAGACTTTGGGAAGGACGTGCTTTTGGGATAGCGATCGCTCTCTCCAAGAAAGGACATTATGAGTGGGAAGACTTTCGTCAGGGATTAATTGCCTCAATCGCCGAATGGGAATCAACCCATTGTAAAGACGACCCTGATTGGGATTACTACCAGCGCTGGTTGCTTGCTTTGGAACGGTTAGCCCTGGAGTCAAACTTGCTCAACTTAGAAGAACTCGATCGGCGAACTGCCGAACTTTTGGCTCAGGAAGACTAGAGAGTTGCCCTTGAACAATTTACGACATCCCACCTAGTAATGCCCCTCTTTGCGAGGTTTGAATTATGTATCAACACCTAGTCTCATCATTTAATTACAGCCAAAAGTTGTGGCAGGCAAGGGTACTGTCCATTATGGCAGTAACTCTTTTGTTTTTATTTGCCTCTCCAGCAATGGCGCACCATGCAATGGGTGGCAGAACACCAAGTAATTTCTTTGAAGGCTTCCTAACAGGGTTAGCGCATCCGCTAATTGGTTTCGATCATTTTTCTTTTATTGTTGCTGTTGGATTATTAGCACCTATCAAGCGGCAGGGCATTTTAATTCCAATCGCCTTCATTATTTCTGCCATGCTGGGAACGGGTTTGCATATTTTTGAATTGAGTTTGCCAGGAGCAGAATTACTGGTTTCGGGATCAATTCTGCTATTTGGCATCTTATTGGTAATGAAAGATAGTCCCAACACGTTCAAGATTGCGCTCCTATCTGCGATCGCAGGTATATTTCACGGTTATGCTTATGGGGAATCCATTTTTGGAGCAGAGATAACCCCCATCTTTGCCTATTTGGTTGGTTTCACCACAATTCAAATAGTTGTGTCAGCAAGTGCGTTTGCAATTAGTAAAAAGCTGCTTCAATACAACAAGCAACAAGCAATGCCTGCTAACTTGCGCTCGGCAGGTTTAGTTTTTTGTGGTATTGGCGGAGCCTTTTTCTCCTCACAGTTAATCAGTGTTATTCTCCCTCTACCAAAAGGTTAACTCTAGGCAGTGTGGAGAAATTAATCGGGATTGAGCCGAGATAAGTGTAAGTGCGATTCGTTCTGGAGAAACCCAGTTTATGGGGGGATTCCAGGCTTTAGTAGAGTAACCTTTATTAGGCTAAGTTCGCACTTTAAATCCTCTACTGATGACAACTTGA
>NZ_JBYCCV010000121.1:0-9960 GCF_057473825.1 Aliterella sp. E5.1 | reverse complement strand
GCGTACTAGCGTTTGCAATCTCTCTTTCTGTTCCAGATTTAGAAATCCTTTGGCAGGCATTGTCCCCTCCACCCTTTGCCAATTCAAGTTTCTATTTTATATCTTTTAAAGGTATATTGGCTTAACTACGGATTTAGAACTTGGATTGAATATGGACTTAAGCAAGCCAAAGATGCTCTTGGTTGGGCGGACTTTCGCATGACCCACTATGAGCAGATAGAGAAATGGTGGGAGATGGTGATGAGTGCCTTCCTGATGGTCAGTCTATTTGCTGAGGCATTTAATGATTCATGTCCTTTAGCTCATCAACACTTTGTTCAACATCCCTGGTGGAACAATCAGAACGGCTGGAAACCTCTGCTCAATAATTTGCGTTTAATTATCCAACCATTAATTTGTTTCAACTGGCTTAAGCGATGGTTAGATGTGTTTCCTATCACTTCATTGCAGTTTGGCTTTGAGCGACTCATCAGTAAGATGAATCGGTTTGTGTGTCCCGTCGTGCATCAGCTCAACTTCCAATTTGAATTTTCTTCTGCCTAAAGTGATAAAAGAGGGATAGTACCAACTACAACGTTCTCATCTTACGGCATGATGAAGATTGGCAAAGTAGATTAACAGTTTTAGCACGTCTTTGACCTAGTTTGATTTACGGCAAAAGAATGACAAGAACGTTGGTTATGATCGGTAACGCCAGAGTATCTCAGGCTGCAAATTGGATGCTTAAGCTAGTTATCCCCTACTTGCAGTTCTCGCCATTCGTAGGAGTTTTCCTAATGCTCTAATATTTCCTCTGCTTGCCTTGCTAGAATTGGTTAAACCGATTGACATAAGCTATAAAGAGTATATTGTTTCAATCAAGTTGTTTTTACGGTGCAAGACTCCCAATCCTCTAACCCTACAGTTGCCAAACTACTAGAAGTTGATGCTGACCTAGCAGCACAAGAAGTTGAATTAACGTCCCAACTCCAGTCAATTCAAGAAAAACGCCATAGTCTCAAAACCGTTATCAACCTATTTGGTTCTAATGCCACTGCTTATCCACCGATAGCAACACCAGTTGTTGAAGAACAAATAGAATCGATTGTTCAAGAAGCGGCAACTCCAGAACTAAAAGAGGCAAAAATAGCTCCGCCAGACGAGGCTAGAGAAGCGCCATCCCCTCAAAAGCAACAAACTAAGAAAAACACCTCCCCCGCTAGTAGCAAGCAAAATAAGAAATCCCCACTCACAAAAGCGGTAGTGAAGGAAGCAGATAATTGGCAACAGTATTTGCGAGAGGAGTTCGCCGATGCCAGTTTATCTGTTGCTGTAGCTGAAGTTATGCAACAACAGCCAAAACAGGTGTTAGAGATTACAGCAATACTCGATACTATTTTTGTTGATGAAATTTCCAAAGAAGTAAGAAGTATAGCGCGAGAACGGATTTCTAATGTTCTCTCTGTTGGTGCAAAGAAAGGCAAATGGTATCGAGGGCAAGCAGGTAAGTATAGTATGTCGAAAGCCGCCGTTGAGGACAACTCAGGAGTATAGGAGTAGGTAAAAAATCATGGATCGCAACAATTAGGTAATTGCGATCCATAATATCTAAGCAATTAGTTAATCGTTAGTAACAGGTTGAACTTTCAGTTCTGATCCATTTATATTACCTACCAACTCTTGATTGTGGAACTGCTCCATGAGCAATAAAAGCCTCATTTAAACTTGATTTTAAACGAGGCTTTCCTGGAAATGTTACCGATCTTATGATTCCTCGTCGTCCGTATTTTCTCTATCTTCTAGAGTCATATCTAATGTTAAACCTGCAAAATCCTCGAAAAGTTGCTTGAGAGAATCAACCTTAGTCATTCTATCTTCCAAACCATCTTCATCCCAAATATATTCCTCGTCTACCAGAGAGAATTCATAACCGACTAGATCGCCCACGTACAGCGAGAAGCAGTAGGTTTCTTCCTCAGAGTTAGTTAAGTAAGTTGAAAACGATGCACATCCTATAGTAGCAATTGTTCCTTCCTCATCAGGAACAAAGTAATTGCGTTCCAAGAAGGTTTCTAAAGCAAACATTTGAGGTGCGTCCATGTATAGTTCCCTTGCAGAAGTGACTGATTAATTATTAGTATTCCCAAAGCTTACTAACAACTGATACCAATCGTGCAAATTGCCTTTAATTATTCAATTGCCAGCATTAATCCCAGTGCTGAGTAAGAGATATTTATAGTCAAGTCATCAATGTCTGCTTGTAACTCTGCTTTGGACAACCTTATTCAAACTGGCTATTAACAACACTGCTACCAAGCCGATTGCTACTAGAGGCGCTATCAGGGCTAATACTGACAAGGTAAATGCACCGATTGATTCAATAGTAGCAACCACCGCATTCCCTAGCCCGATAGTCAAAGCTGTAGAAGACAAGCGAGTAATTCCGGTTACAGCTTGAACTATTCCGGCTGTCCCCCCACCAGCAATCGCTGCCATAGTCCATTGCAGCAAAGGGTCGCTGTCGGGAAATAAAGCAGCAGCGACAAAAGTGCCAACAGCAAGTGCTGTGGGCGTAGCAAGGGTGTCTAGTAAGTTATCTAGCACTGGAACGTAATAAGCAACAATTTCTACAACGGTGGCAATCGCCAATGCCCACAATGCTTGGTAAGTACCGACCCACTCAAACCCTGATGTAATTGGTAGATGTCCAAAAATTACAGCTAGGCTGATAACCAACGGCGGGACAAAAATGCGGAAGCCACAGGCGGCACTTAAAGTCAGACCAACAATGATGCTTTCCCAAGTATTCATAGATATAGCGACTGCATCTAATGCAGTGATAGTCAGGGGTTCTCCCTTATGTTCACCTTAAATAATTTATTGCTTGAACATGACTAAAACATCTAGCAATAGAGAGGCAAAATTATGGCTATAATTAGCAACTACAAGCACCCTATAAAAATAAACCCGACTTCTTGCACGTACTTAAACTTATCCATACATATACATACATAAAAACTTTGACTGTATTTAGCGAATTATGGCAAGCAAATCTTGATTTAGCACAAGCTTGTTTAAAACATCCTTTTGTTCAAGGTATTGCTGACGGTACACTTGAGCGGAAAAAATTTGCCTACTATGTGGGACAAGATGCCTTTTTTCTAGAAGCATTTGCCCGTGCATACAGCGTAGTAGCTGCTAAGTCACCCGACTGGGAAGGATTTGGAATTTTCCACAACCTAGCGGCGGGTGTGCTAGCAGAACTTCGTCTCCATGAAGATTTTGCTGCGACTTGGGAAGTTAATTTGCGTACTGTTCAACCCCAACCAGCAACAAGGCGTTATACCGACTTCTTGCTGGCTACTGCATGGAGTAGTAGTGATGTAGGTTTAACAACAGTTGCTATGTTACCGTGTATGCGTCTTTATGCGTTCTTGGGGCAACAACTAGCATCTTCTGGAGTTCCAGACCACGATTATGGCAACTGGATATACACTTACTCTGCTCCAGAATTTGAACAATTAGCTCAACAATTAGAAACCTTGGCAGAACGTTACACTAGCGCGACTCCCCAAGTACATTCTATTTATCGCTATGCCATGTTATGTGAACGAGACTTTTTTGAGGCGGCGTGGATGGTAGAGTGAAAATCACATCGCCGACTTTAACTTTCTTCACCGGAAGTCCCGCACTATAACTGTACTCAGTTTAGTGTCGGGATGGATAGGTGGGCGATGACCTACAGGGAATCGGCAAATCTATATTTATTGATTCTACCACGAACAAGATTTGTGATATAATCAAGATATGAGAAATGTTGTCAAGGTACGAATTTATCCAACTGTTGCCCAAAAAAAAGCTTTATCGCAAGCTTTTGGTTGCGCTAGATGGTGGTGGAATCGTGCATTGAATCTGAACAACGAGACTTACAAAGCAAGAGGGAAAGGATTGTCTAGACAGGGCTATAATGACCTATTGCCTGCGCTTAAAGCTGAGTTTCCTTAGCTCACCGATTGTTACTCGCAAGTGTTGCAGCCTGTCAGCCTAAACTTGTCTAGAGCTTTCATCAACTTTTTTGAAGGTAGAGCAAAATACCCTAACTTCAAAAGTAAACACGGCAAGCAGTCTATTCAATATCCCCAATCGGTCAAGCTATTGGATGGGGCTATTAAGCTGCCTAAAATAGGATCGGTGGAAGCAAAGCTACACCGCACTTTTGAAGGGGCGTTGAAAACCGTTACAGTCAGCATGACTAAAGCAGGCAAGTATTATGAACCTATCCCACTAAGGTCAAAAAGGTAATAATTTAATTTTCAGATCGATTAAGTTATGCGGAATATGGCGGGAAGATTTGAGGGATTGAGCGATCTAGAATGGAAGTTGTTTGAGGATGTGATCAGCGAGGAAGGAGAACAGCGGGAACGGGGAGTGCCCCATGTGCCTTTTCGTCCTGTACTGAACACCTTAATGTATATATTGATTACGGGCTGCCGTTGGTGTGATGTGCCGAATGGAGAAATTTGGACATCAAAAAGTTCAGCCCACAGGTGGCTAAAACGTTGGCAAACTGATGGAACGTTAAAACTATTGCAAGCACGAATATTAGGAATCGCCTCCGAAAGAGGATTGATCAAGTGGAGTTATGGGGCGGTAGACGGCTCTTTTTTCCCCTGGAAAAGGAGGAGGTGAGGACGTTGCTTATGGTTATAAGGGCAAAGGAATTTTACTCCATACTCTCACTGATGGTAACGGGATGCCGTTGTCCAATACTACTAGACCAGCTAATGGTAGTGAACGCCAGCAAGTAATGCCGCTAATTGACCGCAACCTCGTCAAAACTAATCAACCTGGTAGACCCCGAAAACGAGTCAAAGTGCTGGCGGCAGACAAAGGATACGATTCTAAGGATTTGAGAAAGGCAATAGTAAACGTAATATTAGACCTCAGTTGCCACAACGAGTCAGGAAAATAAAAAGAAATCTGGGCAGACCCGTAAAAATGTCCGTCCCTCGTTTTCAAATCGAGCGTTGTTTCGCATGGTTTCAACGGAAATACCGTAGGCTCGTTGTTCGATGGGAGAGAATTTCTGCCTGTTTCAATGCTTTTGTTTCTCTAGCAACAATTCACATTTGGATTAACAGAATCTTGTTAGTGGGATAGATTTTAACTATTTAGAGTAAGTATCCTACCAGTAAAGCAGCAACTTTTGGCACGCAACCATTGTTTTCTTGATTCCCGAACTATCTAATTAATCTGTTAAGATTATTTACTTATCCTTGTTCTGGTGTTGTTTCATCATTCGCCAATTGATGGAAAAGCCAATTGCCTAACTGTATTTGAATATCCTTAGCTTCTCTTTCCAATTTATTATTTTTGTAACTTTGACTCGCCCTTTTGAACTCTTTAAAATAAGCATATCCAAACTGAGCCATCCCTCCAATCCGTTCGCATTGCCCTGAATGTACGAGTTCGTGAGCTAATAGAACCAGTTGAACAGGATCGCTAGGTTTGTATGAGTCTTCGATGTAAATGCGTTGACAATAAGTTTGAGCAATAGCATCAACTTGACCGATATCAATCTTGAAATCAGCGTACAACCAACTATCCATAAGTCTAGCATTGTAGACGATCGCTACTTGATCGACCAAATCTCCAAAATAAATTCGCAAATATTGTTTTTGAATATCGTCCAATGTGCGGCTGCTACCGTTATTTTTCTTCATCCATTGAGCCGCCGCCGGATATGCTATTGTACCTGCTTGACCCCATGTTTCTTCAACTAATACTTTTGTGTAATTTTGAAAGTGTGGCTTCCTAGTGATATCTGCCCAATGATAGTGTTGAATTGGAAATCCTTCAAACTTTGAATTTCCAAAGATCGATATAATTAATATCAATAAAAGGTTGATGAAACCAAATTTAATAAGCCTCTTTCTTTTCATAGTATTGACTGACACTGTTTAAATTCAACTTGTATTTTCTGTTAAAATAGTAGAGTTAGCATAAAGTTAATGGAGCAATAAATGCTAATATTAATGTGTCAACGTTAAGTAGGATTATAAAATATTTTTTTCGCTGATATCCTCGCACTTGCATATTAACGGGGCAATTCGAGCAATTAATAAAGTTAATTCAGATAAAATATTTGTGCTTTTGAGCATAGCTCCTAATAGTGCAAAACCTGTGGAGAACTATAAGTATTAAGAATGATTAGTAGTGCAGCAAAGTATGCGAAAGCTCAATACTAATAAAACGTGGATTGAGCCAATAGCACGGTTTGGCTATGCAAGTAAGGGAGTGGTTTACTTAATTGTCGGCTTGCTAGCAATGCCTGTAGCGTTTGGCATTGGTAATACATCGGTTGGTACGAGCGATGCTCTGCAAATAATTGTGACGCAGCTATTTGGAAAATTTTTGCTAACTGTAGTGGCTGTAGGTCTTGCTAGTTATGCAGTTTGGCGTTTTATTCAAGCGTTTATAGATCCCGAACATCAAGGCGGAAATGTCAAAAGAGTTGTTCCACGCCTTGGCTACGCGATTAGCGGCATGAGTTATGCAAGTTTAGCCGTTACTGCCATACAGATTATTGCTGGTGCAGGAGGCGAGCGCAGTAGTTGGAGACAAGACTGGACGGCACGCTTGCTGGCGCAGCCATTTGGTCAAGTGCTACTGGCAATAGCGGGAGCGCTCGTGATGGGTGTGGGTGTTTCCTTTGCTTATGTAGCCTTTACTGCTAAATTCCGCCAACGGCTGCGATTAGTTGAAATGAGTGATATCCATGTAAAGTGGGCGACAGGCATTGCCAGATTTGGTGTTACTGCTCGTGGTGTTGCTTTTGGTGTTATTGGTCTTCTCTTGATTCAATCCGCCGTTCAGTCCGATCCAGACGAAGTTCAAGGGCTGGGTGGTACGCTGCAAACGCTAGCAGAAGAGCCGTTTGGTCAAGGGCTTTTGGTTGCGATTGCACTCGGTTTTGTCGCTTATGCTATTCACTTGCTGATCCTGGCACGGTATCGACGGATTCGGATTTGATAAGCTGGCGATCGCCAGATTTGCCTACTAGCTCATTTGACAATCTCAATCGAGCCAGCGATCGCCGCAACTTTACCTTCATATTCTGCTATCAGTCTAGGTAGTCGCTTAATATCCAAGTCTGCTGCAACCAACTTGCGAATTGAACCCGTCACTCGGACAGTTTGACCTGCATTAATAGCGCTAGCATTACCAACAACTAATAACTCCTTACCACCAATGAACTCTTTGTCATCAAGGGTAAATAAATTTGGCGCAATAACGTTTTCCACTTTGCCGCTAATAGTGACTTGCTTGCCGATAAACGGGGCTGGTTCCTCGGCAACTTCACCAGGTTCTGGTGTGAGAGTAAGTGCTGTAACCACAAGTACAGGCTTGTTTGTGAATTTGGCTGCCAACTCCTGAGCCAAATTCAAACCAAACTCACGCTCAATTTCCGACTTCAAGAACTGGCGAACAGTTCCTGTCACTTGGATATTGCTATCGTCAACTATGGGAGAACCACTGAGATTTAGAACCAATAACTCTGGATCGTTAAAGAACTGCTCGCCTTCAATGATAAATGCTTTTGGGCTAATGACTTCTTCAACTTCTCCGTTTACAGTTACGGTTTTACCTATAAGGTTGGCGTTAGCTTGATTGTTAATTTGACTAATTGTTGTGCCAGGGTTGGAACTATCTGAGTTAACCATAGTGCAGGCAGGAAGAGCCACTACGAGTAATACGGCAATTGCTCTATAAGTCCATACTTGAGTAAATTTGCGATCGCAGGTGGGCTTATGACTAAGAATGCAATTGCAACTAAGTCTATTCATCGTTACACAAAACTTTTCCTTCAAAAAAAGCCATTGCTTTTTTGAATTTGTCATAGTTAGACGCTTCTTAAATAGCAAAGGTTGGATTGGTAGATTTGAAACCAATATTTTTTGGTGATTATTGATACTTCTTCTGCACTTATCGCCTTTATGAGGCTTAATTTACTTCTATCTTTGGGATGAAAAATTTAATTTAAAGTTAAATAAGATACATCGTTATAAACTTTTTGAATCGATAACTGTAGTTATGAAGAAACCGCGTCCTAGTAATATCATCATTAATATTTTTGTAGCAATTGCAGTCTTGTTTGGTTGCTTCGTGATCGCAGCAATAATCAATCACGCTTCTCAGCAATTCCCACAAAATTAAGTAGAAATTAAAGAACCTTCTAACTGAGAACTATTGAGTGAATGAACAAGGCGTTTACGGAGAGGCTAACCTCTATCATTAGTCATAAAATTACAATAATTAAGAATATATCTCCTTCAACTTTAGATCCAAGCATATTACTGATAATCGTTGGAGAGTTAATATGTCTGACTTAGCGACGGAAAGATATTAGAGATTTCGCACCTTACAGAAAAAGAAAACTTATTTATAAAACTGCTGGTCTTTTCACCAGTTTTCCACTATCTACATATATTTTAAATTCAAGGCTAGTAAGCCATTGATTTTTAGAAATTCCTGAAGCAGCAATATCTGTTTTCTGGGAATAAAAATCAATGGACACGATTACTGAAAACATTTTCATGGGGGATGTCAGTAAAAGCAAGTGACGAAATTTATCGCCACTTTATTCAAATTAATGAAATTTACACGCTTGCGAAGGAGAAGTTTGATGAAAAGTTTAATTTATGCCACAGTCTTTACTCTGGGATCTGCAACAACAGTTGTACCAACTATCGCTCAGGCTCAGTCAGTTAATTATGATGCTAGCGCTCCCCGCATTGTCAGCACTGACATAGACCGTAACGACCAAAATCACTCAATTACTCTGTACACCGGAGCTAGACCTTTATCTTACGTCACAATTACAGCACCAAAAGGTGTGAGTATTGATGAAGGTACTAAAGTCACAACAGCAGCAGGTCGGCAAGTTGAGGCATATCTTTTCAGGAGTTTACAGCAAGACGATCAATTTGTACTTGCCTTTGCCCAACCAGTTCCGGCTAGAACAAATCTAAAAGTTACATTACAAGAAGTCGCGCCTGTTGTTCCAGGAGCCGATCCTTTCTTTAACTACGAACTAGCTGGAAAACACCTTGGTCTACAGCGACTCATTCCCTATGGATTAGCTCGATTTCAAGCTAATACCGCCCGTTAACTTGTCGTAGAGATTGGGTCGTTTGATACAATGAGTCATTGCAGAGACGCGAAATTTCGCGTCTCTAACTAAAATGCAAATTGCTGACAGCCAAAGGTTAGAAATTAGGGAGGCTGGAAATGTTGCCGCAAACAAGAAATAAAGCGATCGCTAAACGTAGGTTTGCCAATAAAATAATTCATTGGCTAGTTCTCCTCATCCTGTTTTTCTCCTTGTCTGGGCTACCGACTTGGGCGCGAAACATCCCCGCCGATATCCAAGTTATCGACGACCGCCAACCCCAGCAGCCAATTAACGAACCAGAGCAATCTGTAGCTGCGGCTCCTAGTGCGCCTGGATTAAACGATCCACAAGAATTTGAAGCATTTGTAGACGACTTCTTTCAAGAGGAAATATCCAAGTCTCATATTCCTGGTGGGGTCATTTCTGTAGTAAAAGATGGCAAGCTCTTTTTTGCTAAAGGTTATGGCTATGCCAACTTAGAAAAGAAAATACCAGTTGAAGCAGATAAAACTCTGTTTCGCGTTGCCTCCCTCTCCAAATTATTTACAGCTACAGCAGCAATATAGTCTTATAGAACCCATTTGACATCTTTCCCTGGAAGGAAGTAACGTTAAGGCAAAAACATAATGCAGATGCCATGCCGTACCAGAGCAGCCTCACCGACGAAGAGTGGAAAATAATAGAACCTTTACTACCTAAGATCCTACCGCCGAAGAAGCAAACAAGACCTTCTAACTGGAGCAAGCGCGAAATCTTGGATGGCATCTTTTATCAACTGAAAAATGGTTGTAACTGGCAAGACTTGC
>NZ_JBYCCV010000120.1:0-10125 GCF_057473825.1 Aliterella sp. E5.1 | reverse complement strand
GAATCTCGTACTTATGAAGAACTTAACTCTTCTATTGATAAAGCTATCAATTTAATCACAGACAAAGATATAGTCGGCTGGTTTACTCACTGCTGTTATTTTGTTCCATCCAATTGAAAATTGCTATGAAAATTGCTATCGGCTAGGAAGAGAGCAGAATGATGATAAGCAATACGAACAGGCGATCGCTAGTTTTGATCGAGCGCTTCAGCATGATTCCAATGCTCATGACGCTTGGTATTGTAAGGGTTATGCTCTTTCCCAGCTAAATTGCTATGAAGAAGCTATTGATTGTTATGAACAAGCTGCAAGTATTAAACCAGATAGCTATGTCGCTTGGGAGAGTCGCGGTTTGGCACTATCTAAACTTGAACTTTACGAACAAGCAGTTGCCAGTTTTGATCGAGCGCTTCAGTATGACTCAAATACTTATAACGCTTGGTATTGTAAGGGCAATGCTCTTTTCTACCTAAAGCGGTATAAAGAAGCTATTGATTGTTATGAACAAGCCGCAAATATTAGACCAGATAGCTATGCTGCTTGGGAAAATTGTGGTTTGGCACTATCTAAACTTGAACTTTATGAACCAGCAATTTATAGTTTGAATCATGCGCTAGAGATTCAACCCGATGATTATGGTATTTTGTGGGCGCGAGGTAATGCTTTCTACGACTGGGGAAGGATAGAGGAGGCAGTAGGAGATTATGAAAAAGCACTTGCAATCAAACCAGATGCACAGGAAGTCTGGACACTATACGGCAATGCACTATTTACTCTTAAACTTTATAAACAAGCGATTGAAAGCTACGAGAGAGTATTAGCGCTGCAAAGAGAAGTGGGCGATCGCCGAGGTGAATTAGGCACATTACTGGCTCTAGCGCATTTATACATAATTAATAGCAAAATCCAAGATGGTACTTTAGCACAACATCAAGCAGGTGCGATCGCTAGAGAACTAAATCTTTCACCAGACGATCCCCTTTATTCTCAAGCATTTACTGCCAGCCTTTTACCTGAAACTATGCCATCAATGATTAGCAAAATGGGGTGGATGTTAAATTTAATGGGTTTTGCACAAAAAGGTAAACTGCAATTTGGTTTGTTTATTGTGGTTTTGCTGTTATCTGCAACTGCATCTGTGGCATTTATGCCTATTACCGTTGGGTGGGGGCTGATTAAAAAATTAGTGAGAAAAACGTAATTGAGCATTAATACAACCGATATGGGCTGTTTATTTATTGGTAGCGCGATCGCTATATAAAAATTGCTTGAATCTGTTGAGCTACGAGGAGCAGGATTAAACTTTACCAAAACGGCGATCGCGCTTTTGATAATCAAATAAAGCCCGGTGAAACTCGGCGCGGTCAAAATCTGGCCACAACGTATCGGTTACATAGATTTCCGAGTAAGCTATTTGCCATAGTAAAAAATTACTAATCCGCATTTCGCCACTGGTACGAATTACTAAGTCAGGGTCGCAAATTCCCGCCGTGTAGAGGTGACTTGAAAACAATGCCTCATCAATATCTTGGGGTTGAATCTTACCTTGCTGGACTAAATGCGCGATCGCTTTTGTAGCATCGATAATCTCTTGTCTGCCGCCGTAGTTGGTTGCTACTGTAAATTGAATATCTTGATTGTGCTGAGTTTCGCTCATCGAGCGCTCAATTTCCGCTTGCAGAGAGTGCGGCAAAGCGTCCAATTTGCCTACAAAATGGATCTGCACGTTCTCCTGCATCATCCCCCGCAGTTCTTGACGCAACACCCTCTGAAACAAGGTCATTAAAAAATCTACTTCTTCCAACGGCCTATTCCAATTTTCCGTTGAAAAAGCATAAGCCGTCAGTGCCTTGATGCCCCAATCTTTGCAACAACGCAATAAGTCTTTAAGCGCATCTACGCCCTTTTTATGACCCATAATGCGCGGTAAACCTTGATTTTTAGCCCATCTACCATTTCCATCCATAATTACCGCTACGTGCTTAGGCAAACGTTCTATCGTTAAATCTGGAGGCAATTGTTGCAATACACTTGGCGTTTTCATTTTTTTTTCCGAGACACTGATGATGGTAGACCGAGTAGACGTGAAAACAGAAGTTGCCCTTTAGTTTTAATTTGATAACCCAAACTTCGTAGACTAGGAGCAACCGTTTCTCGTTCCACTACAGGTGAAAATCTCGCTTCCAACAGTTCCCTTAGTTTACTGCTGGTAAGGGGTCTATTTAGTATTCCCCGTTCTGCCAAAGATATCGAACCTGTTTCTTCAGATACCACTACACAAATACAATTTTCTACCCGTTCGGTAATGCCCATCGCCGCTCGATGGCGCGTTCCTAACTGACGGGAAGCAGTGCGCTCGGAAAGCGGTAATATTATCCCCGATGCCATAATTCTCGAACCACGAATTAAAGTTGCTCCGTCATGGAGTAGAGTTTTTGGCTGGAAAATTGTCTGCAATAGTTCCTTAGAAATTTCTGCGTTGAGCTTAACTCCTGGTACAGAAAAATAGCGATCGTCTAGGGGGCTATCGGTTTCCAAAATCAGTAAAGCCCCAATGCGATTTTGCGATAGTTCGATCACAGCATCAACAATTTCATCAACCACACTATCAGGCTTAACAGTATTACTTGTAGCAGGTTGCAACAACTGTTTAAATTCTCCCCGCCCCAACTGCTCCAAAAATCGCCGAAACTCCAATTGAAACACAACCGCCATTGCTACCGCCGAACCGACTACTAACTTGTCTAAGACAAAATTTAATAGTCGCAAGCGTAAATAAGCGCTCAAGGCTGAGGCGAGGATTAAAATAATAAATCCCCGCACCATCCACAGAGTCCGGCGTTCGCCGACAATTACTAGCACCATATAGGTGAGCGCCAACACCAATCCCAAATCGAGAAGATCGAGAAGCAACAAGGGCTGCGCCCAGCCTAAGTTTGTCAGCCATTGCTGCCACCAATCTCTCATTAGTTGCAAGTTTACCTTTGTTGTAAGGAACTGAAAGCGTTACTAGGTTTGGGCAGAATTTGATTGAGGGGAGTATTTCTACATAATCCCTCTACTTATTATTGACTGCTCAAGCGTTCTGGTAGTCGGTCGTACCGAATTAAGTCTTGATAAGATTCGCGCTGCAAAATTAGATTTGCTTCGCCACTATGAACTAATACTGCTGCCGGACGGGGCAAGCGGTTGTAGTTAGATGCCATGCTGTAATTGTAAGCACCCGTTGCCATGACAGCGAGAATATCTCCAGGGCTTGTAGTAGGTAAAGTTGCGTTTTTCAGCAAAATATCGCCAGATTCGCAGTGTTTTCCAGCCACCGTAACTGTTTGAGTTAGCGGTGCGGACATTTTGTTGGCAACGACAGCGCGATAGACCGATTGATAAGTAATTGGGCGGGGGTTATCAGACATACCTCCATCTACAGCAATATACGTGCGGATTTCGGGAATTACTTTGGATGAACCAATAGTATAAGCAGTAATACAGGCAGAACCAACAAGACTCCGCCCTGGTTCGCACAATAATTTAGGTAAAGCTAAGTTTTCAGTTATGCAGGCATCTTTTACCCCGTGACAAATAGTTTGTACCCACTCATCAATACTAGGAGGATCGTCAGACTCTGTATAACGAATACCTAGCCCACCACCAACATTTAATTCGCTAATTTTTAGCCCATACTGGGCTGCTTTTTTAATCCACTGCACCATTACTAACCCTAAGTCTTGGTGGGGTTGACGTTCAAAAATTTGCGAACCGATATGAGCGTGAAATCCGACGCAATTTAGACACTCTTGTTGGCTGACAAAAGCAAATACTTCATCTAATTGATTGGGATCGAAGCCAAATTTGCTATCTAAGTGACCCGTGCGGATATATTCGTGAGTATGGCACTCAATTCCTGGCGTTAGCCGGAGCATAATGCGAGTAGAGGCATTTATAGCCACTAAATTGTGCAATTCTTGCCAATTATCTACCACAATCGTACAGCCAGAATCGATCGCATCATGCAATTCTTGGACAGACTTATTATTGCCGTGCAGGTAAAGCTTATCCGGCGTAACCCCCGCCGCGATCGCCGTATAGAGTTCGCCCCCCGATACAACATCAATGCCCAAACCTTCAGAAAATGCGATCGCGCATACAGCTAAACAACTCCAAGCTTTGGACGCATACAACACCTGAGACTCGCCAGGATAATAACGCTCCATCGCTTGTTTGTACTGACGGCAAGCAGTGCGGAGAGTTTCTTCATCTAAGATATACAGAGGCGAACCAAATTGCTCTACGAGGCTTGGAACATCGCAACCGCCAATTTCTAGAGCATCGCGATCGTTAGTTTTGGCTGTAAGCGGTAAGAGTTCTTGGTTAGGGGAATTTGCTGGAGTATGATTTGAATTGGGTAAATAACCCAAACCAGAATTTTCACTCTCTACTGGGTGAAACGTGGATACCATAATTTAAAATATATTCCTTGTTGGAATTGATAGGCAGAAGTTAGTTGCTAACTCTTAGTGTACTAAGCACTCGTACCAATAATTCGTGTGAATTTATTAGAACTTAAACCAATTACAACTCAAATGCTCAAAGCAGTAGTAGAACTAGACCAGCTATGCTTTGGCGGTTTGTGGACGCTCGAAGGCTACGAACGAGAAATAGATAGCTCCAATGCTGACTTGCTCGGTTTATCGCTCCCTGGCTATCCGCCATTATTGGTAGGGATGGGCTGTTTGTGGGCAATTGTCGATGAAGCACACATTACAATTTTGGCAGTTCATCCCCGCTACCAAAGTCAGGGCTTCGGGCAATTTATATTGCTAGCAATGCTTGCTTCGGCTCATCGCCGGGGATTGGAAAGAGCTAGTTTAGAAGTACGGACTTCTAATAAAAGTGCGATCGCACTCTATCAAAAATTTGGCTTTAAAACGGCGGGAATTAGGAAGCGCTACTACTCGGACACCGGGGAAGATGCGCTAATTTTGTGGCGCGGCGGCTTGCAAGAAGTTGAATTTATCCAAAACCTAAAGACATGGCAGCAAAAAGTGCGATCGCGCATTGTGACAACGACGGGCTACCAATTAAAAGTGCATTAGTTGCAGCTTGTTATCGTATTTATCTATTCAAATAATGCTCGTAATATTTTATTTTTTTGACTTTAACTTGATTTGCAGCGAGACAGTTATTTTAATATTCACTCGCCGCACTGCATCTTATATTTTCTAGGGAAATTTTCTAGAGAATGTTAACTATAATAATTCCGTATAATCTTCCCTACAAGGTGGGTATACGGAATTGTTCTGTATAATCTCCAAATATGGACATTATACAGAAAATTTCTGCCTACCATGCCTGACAATGGCTAGGGTGCTTGCACACCATAACTTAGCAAGAGATTATACGGAAAACTTCAGTATAGAACTTAGTTGAGTCGCAACCGCAAGCGGTTCGGCTCACTGCAAATATTTCAATTTGGTTGTCGGTTCCAACTATAGTTAAGTCTCTGCACTCCGAGTTAGAGCATATAGTACAAGTATATTACGTTACCGCAGTCGATTTAATAAATAGTTATGCCTCTTGAGTTGTCGGTGGGGTAATTATATGCAGGCTTTCGGTGAGCATTCAAATCTGAGGTCATGTGATTATGTCGAGAATCACGAATAATGATCCACCAGTAAGAAAGAGCCTAATGGCATTGCAAAAATCAATTGTTGCCATTAATCTAGTCGTGGCACCTAAGCCATTAATGAAGAACCTCCTTAATCTATGCACTCAAAAACCCACCTACCACTTGAAGTAATTCGTAATGATGAAGCAAAGGCGCTCGAACCAACAGATGTCATTGCTGTGCATGAGCTTCTGAATCGGGTATTTCTTGCAGAGGACAGCCGAGACGCTGATGCTCTTCGTCAATGCGTGACTATGGATTTGTCTCATTATCACTCGCTTTACGGCTCTTTGCATGGTCGTGAAGCCTTTGTAAATTGGGTCTTGTCCAATCCACAGTTTTTCGATGGACTGCGACATCAAGCAGTAAATATAGTTACATCTTTAGAAGGTTCAAATAGCGCGCGAGTAGTGAGCTACATCAATGTTTTTCAGCTTTTTTCGGAAGATGAGGCTCTAACTTCGATTTTGCCTAGACTCATCGCTCACGGCGTGGTACGAGACAAAATCGTGAAACAAGATGGTAAGTGGCGAATTTCTGAGCGAATATACGACCAGCTTTCTGTACTTGGAAGCCTAATATCAGATACTACTCTTAGAGTAAAAGCAAGCGAGCATCTGTCTCCATAACGAGGCATAACAAGTCGATGAAGCGGACGGTTGAAAGAGCTTGGTGGTAATGAAGTTGTCTGCCGCCGCTTATCTTGGTCGTTATTTTAACTTCATTTAATCGAGTGGAGTTTGCAAGCGATCGCACATAAACTTTAGTGGTGTACGATATCCGCGATTGAGAAAGAAAACTTTTCACTATTGCGATCGCACTTTAACCAACTAAGCATTAACTTAAATTTTAGATTTCTATCAATCGTTTCACCTGAATTTGAACATCGGGAAAAGCTTGAGGAGTTACAACTCCAGTTATAAAAGTTTCTTCTGTGATGTAGCGCCCGTTTCCCAAATCTCGAAAAACTGAAACTTCCCGACCAGGAAGATTTACTACCCAATATTCAGCGATACCTGCTTCGCTATAGGTTGCTTTTTTCTCATTTAGGTCTTTGCTAAGAGTAGTTAGGGAAAATTCAATTAGCCAAAAAATATCGTCAGGATAGGGATGATGCTCTAAATAGACTGCTTTTAGTGGTTTGACGATCGCTAAATCTGGGATGGGTTCGGAATTATTGGGGAGGGTAATCGGGTGCGCTTCGCGGATTTTAGCCCTAGCCCCTAGTAATGTTCGTAAATAATCCCCAAATTCACTATTGTAATAGGCGTGGGTTTCTCCTTCTGGGGGCATAACTATAATATCTCCACGCAATAGCTCGACGGATTCGTTGTCAAATAGCCCCGCCTTGATCGCTTGATGGTAGCGTTCAATTGTCCATTTGTAGGTGGTAATAGTCATAGAATCTAGCCTGAGAACGCATAGATGTCTTTAGTATGGCTTGCTTGGCGATCGCCTCTTTTTTCCATAAATCAGCACTGCTCTTCTTAAAGTAAGCCCTGTGAATTTTTTGCCTAAGCAGGCGATCGCACGTTAATCTTAATTTAAAAATAGGAACTTATACTTACACCAAGGATTTAAAAGAGCATACTTTTACAAAAAAATAAAAATTGTTTCCTGAGAATAGGGAAAACCGTACTGGTTGTAGCTATCATCATAAGACAGCCAGAAATATAGCCTGTGCTAAAATCAGCGTACTGGCAGGACTCAGGGGAACCAAAAACGCTATGTTTGAACGCTTCACAGAAAAAGCCATTAAGGTGATCATGCTGGCCCAGGAAGAAGCCCGCCGCCTGGGTCACAACTTCGTAGGAACAGAACAGATCCTCCTGGGTCTGATCGGCGAAGGCACGGGCGTAGCAGCAAAAGTACTGAGGTCTATGGGTGTCAATCTCAAAGATGCTCGGATTGAAGTAGAAAAAATTATCGGTCGTGGTTCGGGCTTTGTCGCCGTGGAAATTCCGTTTACGCCACGGGCAAAGCGAGTTCTAGAATTATCTCTAGAAGAAGCACGACAACTAGGACACAATTATATTGGCACAGAACACTTACTACTAGGCTTAATCCGTGAAGGAGAAGGCGTAGCAGCTAGAGTATTAGAAAACTTAGGCGTAGACTTATCGAAAGTTCGCACCCAAGTAATTCGGATGCTGGGAGAAACGGCGGAAGTTAATGCCGGATCGCCATCAGGACGTACCAAAACACCCACATTGGATGAATTTGGCTCGAACTTGACCCAAATGGCAGCAGACGGCAAGCTCGATCCCGTGGTCGGTCGTGCCAAAGAAATTGAACGGGTAATTCAGATATTGGGTCGTCGGACAAAAAACAACCCCGTATTGATTGGAGAACCCGGCGTTGGTAAAACAGCGATCGCCGAAGGATTAGCTTCGCGAATTGCCAATAAAGATATACCAGACATCTTAGAAGAAAAGCGCGTAGTCACTCTCGATATTGGATTATTAGTAGCTGGTACTAAATATCGGGGTGAATTTGAAGAACGCCTCAAGAAAATCATGGACGAAATTCGTTCGGCGGGGAACGTGATTTTGGTGATTGACGAGGTACATACGCTAATCGGCGCAGGCGCAGCCGAAGGAGCCATTGATGCGGCGAACATCCTCAAGCCAGCTTTGGCAAGAGGAGAACTGCAATGTATCGGTGCAACTACTCTAGACGAATACCGCAAGCACATCGAACGCGATGCCGCTTTAGAACGTCGCTTTCAGCCAGTAATGGTCGGCGAACCCTCGGTAGACGAAACTATTGAGATTCTGTACGGTTTGCGGGAACGCTACGAGCAGCACCACAAACTAAAAATCTCTGATGAAGCTTTGTTTGCCGCCGCTAAACTATCCGACCGCTACATTAGCGATCGCTTTTTGCCCGATAAGGCAATCGATTTAGTTGATGAAGCAGGTTCAAGAGTGCGGTTAATCAATTCGGCGCTTCCTCCCGCCGCCAAAGACCTAGACAAAGAATTGCGGAAAGTCTTGAAAGAAAAAGACGACGCAGTACGGGGACAAGACTTTGGTAAAGCTGGAGAATTGCGCGATCGCGAAATGGAAATCAAAGGTGAAATCCGGGCGCTATCGCAAAATAAAGCAAACACTACCCGCCCAGACGGAGAAGATTCTCCCATCGTTACTGAAGAAGATATCGCTCACATTGTTGCTTCCTGGACAGGCGTACCAGTAAGCAAACTGACTGAATCGGAATCCGAGAAGCTGATGCACATGGAAGACACCCTGCACCAGCGCCTAATTGGGCAAGAAGAAGCAGTGAGAGCCGTTTCTAAGGCAATTCGCCGCGCTCGTGTCGGCTTGAAAAACCCCAATCGACCGATCGCTAGTTTTGTCTTCTCTGGACCAACTGGAGTCGGAAAAACTGAGTTAACCAAGTCTCTAGCCGCTTATTTCTTTGGTTCGGAAGATGCCATGATCCGACTTGATATGTCGGAATACATGGAACGTCACACCGTATCCAAGCTGATTGGTTCGCCACCGGGATATGTAGGTTACAACGAAGGCGGTCAGCTAACAGAAGCTGTACGTCGTCGTCCTTACACCGTGGTGCTTTTTGATGAAATTGAAAAAGCCCACCCCGATGTATTCAATATGCTATTGCAAATATTAGAAGACGGTCGGTTAACCGATGCTAAAGGTCGCACAGTAGACTTCAAAAATACGTTACTGATTTTGACTTCTAATATTGGTTCTAAGGTTATTGAAAAAGGCGCTGCGGGCTTAGGTTTTGAACTAGCTCAAGACGTGGCTGAATCCCAATACAACCGGATTAAGTCCTTGGTCAATGAAGAACTCAAGCAGTATTTCCGTCCAGAGTTCTTGAACCGACTAGACGAAATTATTGTCTTCCGTCAGTTGACCAGAGACGAAGTGAAGGAAATTGCCGACATCCTACTCAAGGAAGTATTCAATCGTCTAATGGAGAAAGGTATCACCCTAGACGTAACCGAACGCTTCAAAGACCGCTTAGTAGAAGAAGGTTACAACCCAAGTTACGGAGCAAGACCTCTGCGTCGAGCAATTATGCGCTTGCTTGAAGATAGCTTGGCTGAGGAAATTCTCTCTGGGCGCGTTCGAGATGGCGATACGGCTTTAGTTGATGTCGATGAAACAGGGACGGTAAAAGTAGTTTCCGAACAGACACGGGAGTTACTACCCCAAGGAGTCGATTTGACCAAAGGTGCTTAGTATCTAGTTAAAAGCTAACTAAAGTATAAATATAAAAGCGGTAGAGCAATTAATGCTCTACCTTTTTTTTGACATTATAGAATAAAGAGCGATAATGCTAAATTATGGCAAGTAGCATCGGGTAGTGCGTCAGATTATTGTGGGATAGGTCACGATATCATTCCAAGTCCATGGTCGAGAGGTTAATCCTGCTCGTTGTGCGGCAGTGGACTTGAACCGACTATGCTGCCAAATCCAATTGAAGTA
>NZ_JBYCCV010000119.1:0-10204 GCF_057473825.1 Aliterella sp. E5.1 | reverse complement strand
AGTAGATGAATTGAAGCTACTACTGGATAGGCTGTTAAATCAAGGCGAGTTAGTAATTGAATGGCATCGCAAGATCAAAAATAAAGGGAATAACCATCATATTGCAGCTTAAGTGCTTATTAGCTTAGCACGGGCAAGCTACTCAGATTTATCAACAAGTGATCGCCCAAAGCGGACAAGTTTACACCACTGATTATGTCCTCGATGAAACTTTTACATTATTCTTTCGGCGACTTCCTGCACCTCGATCTGAGCAATCTATGAAAAGGCTGCTGTCAGCCTTTTCAACCAGCAACTTTCATCTAATCCGAATCAACGAGGAACGCTTTACCCAAACTGAGAAACTCCGCTCTAGATTTCTCGATAAGCCTCTGATTTCTTTTACCGACCTGACCTCAATGGTTGTAATGCAAGAATTAAATATTACAAAAATTCTTACTGAGGATGCTCACTTTACTCATGTAGGGATTGACTTCCAGTTACTTCCCTAAAGATTACATCATTTTAAATTTCACTTCTTAGCAGTACCCTAGTAAGTAATAATCAATCGATGCTTTTGTTTTATGATTGCTTCTCCTAGGCAGCCTTACCTCGCCTCCGCGCAGTACCTCCAGATGGAGGAGCAAAGCATTGTCAAGCATGAGTATGTTGATGGACAAATTTTGGCTATGGCAGGTGAGTGCGATGCCCACGTCACTATTGCAGGAAACTTATTTACTTTGCTCCGTAGCCATGTCCGAGGCTCTGGCTGTCGCGTTTACATCTCCGATATGAAAGCTCGGATTGAATCGCTCAATCGGTTTTATTATCCTGATATCATGGTTACTTGCGATCTCAACGACCAAGAAACTCCTACCTATAAGCGTTTCCCTACTTTAATCGTTGAGGTCTTGTCTGAATCTACCGAAGCTTTTGACCGGGGCGATAAATTTGCTGATTACCAAGAAATAATCAGCCTGCGCGAGTACGTTCTAATTAGTACCAAGCGCAAAAGAGTTGATTGTTTTCGGCGTGGCGAGCAAGGGTTATGGGTATTACAGTCTTATCGACCGGATGGTACATCATTTCGGTTGAATAGTGTTGACTTTGAGGGGGAAATAGCAGGACTCTACGAAGATGTAACGTTAGGATGAACACAAAAATATTGCCAGAGAGCGGATTAAAAATAGTCTCTGGTGGTCAGACGGGAGCAGACCGAGCAGCGCTCGATTGGGCTATAGCTCATCACATTCCTCATGGAGGTTGGTGTCCCAAAGGACGTAAGGCAGAAGACGGTATTATTGCTTCACGCTATAATTTAACTGAAACTCCATCATCCCAGTATTGGGAGCGGACTCAATGGAATGTCCGTGACTCGGATGGAACGGCTGTATTTTCAATTTCTGAAAAAATTTTTGCAGGCACTTTATTAACTGTTGAATTAGCTAAAAAATACAAAAAGCCGTGCCTACATATATGTAAAAAGTTAGTTGATGTTAACACTATTAATCGATTTCAGTTATTTCTTTTGGAGTTTAGGATAGTTAATCTTAATGTTGCCGGATCGAGAGCATCAAATGAGCCAGAAGTTTACCAGTTTGTTAGAGAAATTCTTGACCGTGCCTTTCTTCATTTGAAGTGACTACCAGTTTCAAAATAAATTGTTAATAAAGCAGTTAAAGTAGCAAGAGTTATTTACAGTAATTATGAATTAATTGATGCTCTTTTTGAGAGAAAATATACTCTTAACGTCTGTAACAAAAGAAATATTTTATGTCATTTTCTAAGAATCTATCTCTACTCAAGATTCTATCGACTTGTTTAGTCCTAGGGACTTACTCTGGTGGCTCTGCTATCGGGACATTGGCATTGGAAAATCCAAAGTCTGTCAAAAAGTTGAGAATCACGCCTGACGAAAACATTGAAAAACTAAGTAAGATAGGGGAATTCTCCAATTTAGAAGAGCTTGAAGTACATTGCCTTGAAAAACTTGACCGTATTCCAGATGGGATTGGGAAACTAAAGAGGCTCAAAATTTTGAATATGGATGAGGGGAACGGCTGCGTAATGAATCCTCAATTGCCAGAAAGCATGGGAAACTTGACCCAATTAAGGGAACTAAATCTTTATGGCGCTCAAGATATTTCTGAAGAATTTGAGCAACCAAGAGGAAGAAAGCTACTGCCCCAAAGTTTGAGTAAGCTGAAGAAACTTGAAAAGTTAAATCTTGGTAGGAATGGGTACAGAACTATTCCTCAAGTGGTATTTTCAATCCGAAGCATTAAAGAGCTTAATTTAGCGTTTAACGATCTTGCTGATTTACCGAAAGACCTCTCAAAACTTCCTCATCTTTCTAAAATTATTCTTGCAACAACTATAAAATCACCTGCTCTCCCTTAAAACAGGCAGAACTTACTAAAAGATTTAAGAACATTCACTTAGACTTTGAAAATGAATATCCTTGTCCAGAATAAGGAAAACTCTTAGTGCAGCGACTTAAATCTAACCTCAATAATCTTGCCTACAAAAGAACCATCGGTTTGGGAAATAACATTGCCCTTCTCATCCTGGGAAACAAGCTTCTGCATTATATCGGCAAAAAGTAGCCACACTTGATTAAACTTAAAACTTCAACAGGGTAATTTCCTCGTTGTCCTCTGGCTTCAATTACTGCCATCAAAGCTAAGGCTAATCCCTCATTTATTACTGTGGGCAAGTTAAAAACAAACTAAGATTTGAAAAAGCTTATGATACAGCATCATTGATAATTTCAATCTGGTAGCTGTAGCCTTGCTCTGCCAGAAAGACTTGGCGATGGCGGGCAAAATCTTCCTCACAGGTGCGAAGCGACACTAAGGTGTAAAAGTGGGCGCTGTGACCATCGATTTTGGGACGGAGAACTCGCCCTAACCGTTGTGCCTCTTCCTGACGAGAGCCGTATTTACCCGACACTTGAATTAGGACATCTGCATCGGGCAGATCCAAAGCAAAATTACCGACTCGTGACAAGATTAATCCAGTGATGGCTCCAAAACGGAATTGTTCATACAGGCGATCGCGCTCTAGCTGTGGCGTTTTTCCGGTCACAACAGGTAATCCTGTCCTTTCCGCAATCTGCTTGAGTTGATCTAGATATTCGCCGATGATCAGGATGCGATGTCCCGCTTCTTTTTGTAGCAGCGATTGTACGACCTCATACTTGCGCGGATTTTCAGCAGCAATACGAAACTGACGACGTTTGTCTGCTAGAGCATATTCCATCTGGCGCTCAGGAGCTTGCGGTACGCGAATTTCTCTGCATTCGGCGGCGGCAATAAAGCCCTGTACTTCTAGTTCGCGCCAAGGAACATCGTAGCGTTTGGGACCAATCAGTGCGAAGACATCGCCTTCCTTGCCATCTTCTCGAATCAGCGTGGCGGTTAAGCCCAAGCGACGACGGGCTTGCAGTTCGGCGGTAATCCGAAAAATGGGGGCGGGCAACAGATGAACTTCGTCGTAGATAATCAAGCCCCATGAGCGAGCGCTAAACAGTTTGAAATGGGGAAACTCACCGTCTCTACTAGAACGGTAGCTGATAATTTGGTAAGTTGCCAGTGTCACGGGTGCTGTTTGTTTCGATTCTCCACTGTATTCGGCAATCTCGTTCTCCGGTAAAGTTGTTTTATCGAGTAATTCCCGTCGCCATTGCCGCACCGAAGTTAAACTACTGGTGAGAACAAGGGTATTTGACTGCACAGCAGTCATGGCTGCCAAGCCCACCATCGTTTTTCCGGCTCCACAGGGCAGCACAATCACACCGCTACCGCCTTGAGCGCGTCCTGCCTGATAGAATGCTGCGACGGCTTCTGTTTGATAGTGACGAAGGTTAAAAGAAGAGCCAGCTTGGCTGATTGCTCGTAACTCAATAGCTAGAGCCTCACCTTCCACATATCCTGCTAAATCTTCCGCAGGATAGCCTGCTGCCAGCAACGCCTGTTTCAGCACCCCACGATTGGCAGCATTGACTTGAAAGACTAAATCTGAGGAGCGAGCGCCCAGCAACTTTGCGACTGCTTGATTGCGACTGAGCAACTCTGCTAAAGGTAAATCAGCCACCTTTAGCAGCAAATGCCCATCACCTCGCTCAATCACGGTCAGCCCATAGCGGCTACCCAATGATTCAATTTCTTGCGCTACTGCCTCCGGCATCGGATACTTGGCGTGTGATCGCAGGGCTGCAATCATCTCAGAAACGGGCATTCCTGCCGCTCGTGCGTTCCAGACGCTTAACGGTGAAATCTGGTAGGTGTGAATGTGTTCTGGACTTTTAATTAGTTCGGCAAAAGGAGCAACCGCATTACGGGCAGCATCCGCACACGGCGAATGGACTTCTAGAAGAACCGAGCGATCGCTTTGGATAATCAGAGCATTTTCAAAAACGTAGGACATGATGGCTTAACTCAAACAGGAAGGCTGTAGCCCAATTTCTTCAAAGCATTATAAAATTTGGCTTCCGTTGCCCCTGGCACGACCAGGTAGCAGGCTTGTCCGACAGCAATCGCTTTTGGCACGTCAGCTAGGAAGCAATAGGCTTTGGTGCGAGAATCATTTGCAATCAAGGTGGCAAGTGCAGTGTCTGTACAGCGAATTAATCGGGCTGAACCCAAGTTTTGCAAACTGGTGGTGCGTGTTTTTATGTCGGCAAGAAATTGTGCTACAGGTTGTGGTAGGGCTTCGCTGCTATTGACACTCAGGAATTTTTGCAGTTCATCTACACTCCGTCCCTGAGCGATCGCATCTAGTAATTTTCCTTGGTCTAGCCGCCACACCGCATCAGAAATGGGTTGCATAAAATTATCAAGCAGGAGGCGATCGGCGCGACTGGGTTGTTGCACTGCCACCACTTCCAGGTTAGGCAAAATTCGTAGAACTTGCTTTGGCGGTGAGGCTGTAGGGGTATAACAATCGCTCAAGCCCAAGAAATACGCGCCCAACGGAGTCAACCGAAAATACGTTAAACCATCATAGCGACTCAAACACCCACCATAGTAGTAATTCATATTTACGTCTTTTTGAAAGTTGAATACGCCATCATCAGGATGAATGTATGCCACATCTACTAATCCTAGAGTGGAGACATATTCAAATAGAAAACAGAGGATATATCGTGCTTCTAAAATTAAGAAACTAGAATCATCATATAGGGACCCGTACCCCGCCAGCATCAGGCTCTCAGGATTACGGCTGACCTCAAACTCATAGCCCGCAGCAATTATGTAGCGAAACAAATCAGTCAACTCAATCCAGCGACCAACCGGACAATCTTTGAGAGCTCCGACAATTTTACTGCGTCGTCCGGCAACCGCCGTTAAACTCCGTTTACCTTTGCCTGTTTGTCCTTTGATACTGTCAACTCGTCGTAGTTCGTCGAGTAAAGTATTTTTTAACCAGCTTTTCCAGAGCGTTTGTAGCGTCTTTTCTACTGGCTCATTCAACGCTTTTTGTCCTGCTTTGGTCAAGTTCAGACGTTTGGCACTCAGTGCCACCAATTTGCCTGCCTGTAACAGCATGACCCAGGCAAAGGGTTTGATAAATCCGATCTCGTAATTATACTGCCAGCCTCCCGGTGATTGGGTTGCCGTCCAGTCGCTGTAATAATCTCCTGACTCTAAGACTTGGGCGATCTCGCTCAGGGTGGCTCCAGTGGGATGAAACGTCTTGTCACTAATGGTAACTTTACCTAAATCTACCAGGCGCAGGATAGTTTGTAGATCCCGCCGTGCTAATGACTCTGTTTCACGTATATGTAGCGGCAGTTCAACGGGGCGGGATTCGCGTTTGCGGTTGCTGTAGCCGTACTCTTTCTCAGTGCGGGAGAGGGTTTCTGGCAGACTTTCGACACTCGCAATGCGTGTTGGCTCAGGGGGTGACACAAACGCCTTCAGTTGTGCCTTCAAATCTTGAGGCATTGTGAAACTGTAAAAAAATAAGCCCAAAATGGAAGGCTTATAGTTGTAAGAATAGGATTCACCCGTACTCCAAAGGGGTTCTTTACCGTACTTGCTAACAAATCGTGCTTGCTGATACCGATCATCTGCTGAATGCACCACTTCTGAAATTACTGCTTGCTGGGTATGATCGCACTGTTCCCAAAGGCGTTGCAGCGATTCACCTTGCATTCGTTGCCGAACATAACTTACCAGTTCGGCTTTGCGCGAAGGAATACTGCCCGCAGCCAGCAAACTTCCCAACGCCTTCAACTGCTCAACCGTTTGCTGGTTAAGTGCATCTAATACAGTGGGAATACGATCTCTTTGAGAGTAGTACGGCATGAATCGCTGGTTTCGATTGACTTCTTATTCTTACTAGAATACTGGTTGTGTGGCGAAAACTTGGTGAGGATAGAAAACTCCTGTGGCAGGAGTTCAGATTGTGCAGGGAAGTTTGTTTAGCAATTCTCTTAACGTAGTGAATTCAACCTGACCTCAATGAGTTTGCCTACAAAAGAACTATCGGTTTGGGAAATGATATTCCCCTCCTCATCTTGAAACACAAGCTTTTGCACTATATCGGTCACAAACACTTTGCAGTTGTAATTGGTAAGCTCAACCTTACTTACAATTACGTCCACCAATTCACCTTTATTCATGAAGTTAATTTAACTCTCTTAAATAGCTTGTAGCTACTTTAGTTTAAAATGTTTTGTTTTCTAAATTTTTCCTTTAACTGATGGGACTAGAGAAAGTTAACGTAGTCAGTTAAAAGTTTAGTCCAGCTTCCCAGCATTTCCCAGATTATACTGCTAAGTGCAGCAAACAACACTGTCGTTAAGACAACTGTTGCATAGCCGAAACAAATAAGCATTCCATCCAACTCAACCATTCCTATAGCTAGAAAAAGCATCGCCAAGGCTGGAATTTTATTTGTAAAAGGAATCGGTAAAGGTAAAGCGCTCAAAGCAGCACACCAGGCAACACAGAACCCAATTAACCGCCACGAAAGACTATTGCGGACAAAAACCTCTAACCGTGGTCGAACCAGTCTCTCCAAAGGATGCAGCAAACAATCAAAATTTTTGAGAAGCCCTGCGGATACTGCTGATGAGAGATGTAAACGGGTTAGCCACCTGGGAAGCCAAGGTCGGTGAAAACCTAACCCTAGCTGCATTCCTAGGAGAAAAGATGCCAAATTCAGGAGAGTAGAGATTCCAACTAACGGAACTGGCAACAAGAAGGGCAAGGTTAAAAGGGTTATCATCACCCCAAAGCTGTACTCTCCTGAATGCTTCAGAAGTGTACTTAAGTAGAGTGGTTGCCCACTATACTCCGTTAAAAGAGTCCTGATTTCTCTGGAGAATTTCACTTGGATGCTTTAATTGAACTTCTTTAGAGTAGTTAATTGCGTTATGTTAACCCGGCAATAATAGATAATGCAAATTGAAGGGTATTTGTGAGATTGTTGAGGCGTTGAATACTATTAACTGTAATGTTAGTAATGTCGTTGAATGCGACAGTAACTGAACTTTAGATGCCGTAGGACGTTGAATACATTGTGGATTCTGGATATTTAAGCTCAAAGCGGCTCATGAGAGTGATTAAAGAGCGTTATTCACTCTTGTTCTCTACTTGCTTGTTTAGGGATGTAAAACAATCTAATGGTTTCAACTCATCTAATCGCTTATGGTAGTCTAGCGTAATGCTATGGTTTGATTAAAGTAATGGCAACTCCTATTCTTCTTCACCCCAATGAGTGGTCAGGCGTAGCACTCAGGCTTAGTGGCGCGCTACTAATCGGTGGCTTGATTGGCTGGACACGTCAGGTGGCAGGAAAAGCAGCAGGGCTACGAATCCATATGTTAGTTACAGTGACCACCGCGTTACTGGTACTCATTCCGGTTCAACTGAACGCGAGTCCACCTGAAGGAGCGATTAGCTATGTGATCCAGGGAATTTCTACGGGGGTCGGTTTTTTGGGTACAGGAATGATTCTGCGTCAGTCTGATCAGGAGGCTCAACGAGCTAGGGTCAAAGGACTCACCTCTGCATCAGAGATTTGGGTTTCGGCGGCGTTAGGAGCTTGTGCAGGATGTGGTTTATGGGTTCTAAGCTTAATGGGCGCAGTTCTAGTGCTGATGATTTTGACGATCGTGAAGCATCTAGAACGCCTCATTCCCGTTCGTCTTGAAAAGGAAATTTAATCAAAATGTTCTATCGTTGTTAACATTTTAGACCTTACCAGAGCAGTTTTAATTCTTGGATGAGTAGTGTAGTGTATCGCTTGATTGACCCAGATAGCCCAATATTTAGACTTGTTTTAGCAGTATTCATCGGTGGAGTCATCGGGTGGGATCGCCAATCACGCGGTAAACCTGCGGGACTACGAACCCATATGCTCGTTGCTCTAGGAGCCGCACTAATGGTATTGATTCCGATGCAAATTAGTCCTTCGCCATCACCGGATGCGATCAGCCGAGTTGTTCAAGGTGTAGCGACGGGAATCGGGTTTTTAGGGGCAGGCGAAATCTTGCACCAATCTGTTCAGGGAACGACTCAACCCAAAATTCAAGGATTGACCTCCGCTGCCGCCATTTGGACGACTGCTACTTTGGGATTGGTGACGGGTTGTGGGTTGTGGGTAACAAGCCTGACTGGTCTTCTACTGGTGTGGCTTATCCTATCACTCGCACCGAACCTGGAACAGACTGCTTTCCGTCATAAGCATCGAGAGGATGAGTAGAGGGTAGCATTCACTCTCTACTCACATTGCGCTGTAAAGATTACGAATGAAGTGAACCTCACCTCAATAATCTTGCCCCCTAAAGAACCAGCAGTTTCAGAAATGACATTCCCTTCTTCATCCTGAAATACAAGCTTTTGCACTATATCGGTAACAGTCACCCTAGCATTAGGACTACCATCAATCAGTGCAAGAAATTCTTGCCCATATTTGTCAGCAAGTCTCTGACGCTGGGCTTGGGCTTGTTTCCTGAGCGCTCGGACTTCAGTTTCTAGCTGAGTTATGCGCTTTCTAAGTAGGTGAGTGCGATTGCTTCTGTGCCTGCGCTCTGCGCTATCGCTCATAGCGTCTGCCCTCCATTAGCAATAAGCCCAACCTCAGACCAAGACAAAGAGCGCAGTTGACTCCACAATGCCTGACCACCGCCAATAAAATGCACCATGATATCGCCGTCCTGAGAATGCGAGTATTGCATTAATCGCCGCTTGATTGCTTCATCCGCCCATTCCTTCCATCCGCTACCAGGTTTGGTCAAAGAGGGCTTTTGCCCAGTTTTGACGGCGTGGATAAACAAGCCAATCCCCGGTTTATTTTTCCAAGTAGCCAGAGCTTGCTGAAAATAGTCCAAAGCATCAGTCGCTCTGTCTGGATAACGGTCAAGGGCAGAAGCAAGGGCAGTATTGAGGCGCAGGTTATCTACGGGTTCGGTAGTCAGCACCGATAGGCGTGTAAGTAGTCCAGTACGAGCAGACGATTCAATTACTGGCTGGTTACTTGGTGCAGTAATGCGAAGTCTCCCGTTGCTATCATCTTGGTGTTTGACGCGCTGATTGACGGGGTTAGTTTGGGTAGAAGCAGACAAGTCAGCTTTTACGGTAGGAGTGTTTGAGCAGGGCAACCCATCAAAATCGTTTTCGATGCGACTTGCAGGGGCGGAAGGTAGATCTCGACCTAAATCTATCTGCTCATCACTTACTAATTCGTCTTCGGCTACAGGCGAAGTGCAGGATCTAGGTACTACTGCCTTATCTGACTTTTCTTTTTCCCTCTCCTCGCTTTGGGGGGTAAGGGGGGAGGTATTTTCAGAAGTAGTAAATGCTGTAATCTCTGGAAATGAACTGCCCAAAGTAGACGGATTAAGTTGCTCAATTTGAACAACTCGATGTGGCTGTTCTGAACAAATGCTAGAAATCAATACTTCCAGCCGTTGGTAATTAATGCTGTACCACTTGGTCTGATTCCAGCTTTGTTTGTCAAACCGCTCAGTCTTGAGCAATTTTAATCCTTCTAACCTAGTGATCGCTTTACGAATAGCGCTCAAGCTCAAGAAGGGAAATTGTTGTTGCCATGCTTGGTAAGTGTTATAAATCCAACGGCAGCCCTTAAGCTAATCGGCATCAAAGTTGCATAATAAAAAGGTAAAGCTGATTCAAAGTAACTATGCCACCAGCAGCCAAGAATTTTTTAAGGTCGGAACAAGTCGTTCATCTACAGCAAGCCCTCAAGGAGA